>JALRCB010000058.1 GCA_023257525.1 Candidatus Nanopelagicales bacterium | reverse complement strand
GCCACGACGCATTCGTTGTGAATTTTAGTTTTGTATCACCGATTTAAGGAGTAGTAATGACAACTGGTTATGTATGGGAAGAGCTTTACGGCTGGCACGATACGGGTACTGCGGCTGGGTTACTAACTCCGGGTCTTGATGTTCAGCCTTACCAACACTTCGAGAGTGCTGAAACAAAGGTTCGCTTGGCATCCTTACTTGAAGTTTCTGGTCTAACCAAGAGTCTCAATCGGATTTCAGCCATTCCAGCGACCGAAGAACAAGTATTGCGAGTTCACACCAAGGATTATTTCGAACGCATTAAAGCCGAAAGCGCTCAGCCTAAAGGCGGAGACTGTGGCGATGGCACCTCACCATTTGGACATGGGTCTTTTGAAATTGCGTTACTTGCTGCAGGTGGCGCGATCGAAGCAACTCGCGCAGTAGTAAACGGCACGGTTCGTAATGCTTACGCTCTTATCCGTCCGCCAGGTCATCACTCCCGACCAACTACGGGAATGGGATTTTGTATTTTCGCCAATGCCGCAATTGCAATTAAGTTTGCGCAAGCCGAACTTGGTGTCAAGCGCGTTGCAACAGTTGACTGGGATGTTCATCACGGCAATGGCACTCAAGAAATTTTCTACAGCGATCCAAACGTGCTAACTATCTCATTGCACCAAGATGGTTTGTTCCCAGCCAACAGTGGAAACATCGCAGATAGTGGTGAAGGCGACGGTGATGGCTTTGCAATCAACGTGCCACTTCAACCAGGTTCTGGAAACGGAGCTTATCTCGAGGCAATTCAGCGAGTTGTGGTACCAGCGTTACGCAAATTTAAGCCAGAGTTAATTGTCGTTCCTTCCGGCTTTGACGCTAGCGCCGCTGATCCATTAGGCCGCATGCAAGTAACTCCAACCGGTTACCGAGCTATGACGCAAGAGTTAATGGCGATCGCAGATGAAGTATGTGATGGAAAAATCATCATGACTCACGAAGGTGGCTATTCACCGTTTTACGTTCCGTACTGTGGCTTAGCTGTACTCGAGACACTCTCTGGCGTAAAGACGGGGATCGAAGACTCAATTACTCCGACCTGGGATGCTTTGCCTGGTCAAGAATGCCAGCCGGAACAGTCTGCTCGAATCGGCCAAGTAGTCAGCGCCTTTAATCTCTAAATTCTTAGAGCGATGCGATATATCCCTTACTTATAGGGATTTCTTCAAAGACTGGAAACTTGTCTGTCGCTAGCCTTATGCTGTTCGAACAAATGTTCGAAAGGCTTGTTATGTCTCGCAACTATGGCGCCAGCTCTAAATCCCTGGCTCACGTGAACACCGATGCCAATGGTGCGCCGAATTGGTTTAGTTGGCGTGGCCGCAGGTATGTCGTGCTGGCAATTTTGTTCAGCTGGCTTGAAGCCGCTCCTTGGTGGCGCACCCGCCAAGCCCGAGAGTGGCAAGTCTGGCGCATTGAGGCAGCCGATCAGGTGACTCAAAAAAATTCCGGCGCCTGTGACTCTGACACGCCTAACTCCGGCGTGTATGACATAGCAACTAGTGATCAGCGATGGTTCATTCGTCGCGTAATGGATTGATTTTTAACTAACAGATTTAACTAACAGAGTTATTGGAGGAAACATGAGTGCACAAACAACGGATGAAGTGCAAGTGACGGTAGCCAGCATTGATTTGCTTGGTGGCGCATTGCGCAGCTTGGATGCGGCAATCACATCATCACGCGCAGGCGAGAAATACGTTGCGGCGCATCTTGCTGCCTTGCGTGCTGCTGCAGCTTTATTAGCTGCCTATGCCAGACCAAATAGTCATTCGCGCAAGCCCAATAGGGGCAGGCCGACAAGCGTTTGGACTTTGGTAATTAAAGTCGCTCCCGAGTTCACTGAATGGGCGCAGTACTTCGCAGCCGGTGCAGGCAAACGCGCTGCGGCTGAAGTCGGTCTTGGCGGCGCAGTCACACCACGGGAAGCCGATGACTTAGTTCGAGACGCACATGAGTTTATTGATTTAGTTTCTGAAAAGCTTGGCGTCTCAAGACAACTTACTTTGCCAACTAATGTCGCTGCACAAGCCGTGATTCCAAACAATGTAATTCCACTAAAACGCCGTACTGCAGCGACCGCTAAGTAGGTTGCAAAGCAAGTTATGGTTCAAGACTTTATTCATCTGCATGTGGCATCAGCGCTATCGATGCGTTATGGCACAAGCACGCCACAAGACTTAGTGGTTCGCGCAGCTGAATTTGGTCAATCTGCAATTGCTTTAACAGATCGAGAAACCGTAGCCGGCGCAGTCAGTTTTATCCATGCCTGTGCCAGTGCAAATGTCTCACCAATCCTTGGCGTTGATATCGCACTAGAAACGCCACAGCCATACTTGCCAACTCCAGCACATGGTGGAAAGTGGGTTAAACCAGAGCGACCACGAGTAACTCTGTTGGCACACGACAAACTCAGTTGGGCTGGTTTGTGTGCTGTTATTACGGCAGCCCATAGAGACTCTCGAGAAGATCCGGAAATTGATCGGCAAGAATTGTTACAGCTGGCTGGCGAACATGGATTGATTGCATTACTAGGACCACGGTCTGACGTTGGCTACAACATTCTTAATCGCAGACCAGATCGAGCCTTAGATCATTTGCGAACTTGGCAAGATCATGGCGTACGAACTTACCTAGAAATTGCTACCCATCATCAAAATCCAGATGGTTCAAATCTTTCAGACACTTTCGCAGCTCGAATGTTGCAGTGGGCGATTGTGCATAGAACTCAAGCGGTTCTAACAAATCTGGTTAGGTATCGCGATCCTAAAGATTCTCGAATCGCAGATGTACTCGATGCTTCCCGTCGACAGGTTGCGCTATCAAATCAACCCACAACCAGCCAAGCATTCTTGGCTTCAAGCCAACACATGAACGCTATTGCGCAGCGAGTTTCCAGCTTGGTTGGTGATCCTCGGGACATTGGGCAAGCGCTGCTTCGGCAAACTCTGACACTTGGTCAAGAATGCGTAATCGATCCGCAAGCAGATCTGGGAATGAATCAGGTTTATGTTCCTGAGTTATCAAAGTTATTGCCAGGTGAAACTCGTAGCGCAGACAGCATTTTGCAAGAACGATGTGAAGTTAGTTTTTCCAACTATCTAACTGACAATGCCGTTACTCGCAACGATGATCTTCGCGCTACTCGAGAGCGCTTGGATTCTGAGTTATCGGTAATTAAGCAAATGGGCTTGGCTGGATACGTGCTAACAGTTGCTCAAGTTGTGGACATGATTCGAGCTATGAAAGTTCGAGTCGCAGCTCGAGGTTCAGGGGCTGGAAGTTTCATCAACCATTTATTAGGAATCTCTGGGGTAGATCCGATAAAACACAATCTATTAATGGAACGTTTTGTTTCCACACTTCGCCCAGGTTTGCCTGACATTGACATTGACGTGGAATCAGATCGAAGAATCGAAATTTATCAAGCGATCTTTGATCGATTCGGAGATCAACGAACTACTTGTGTTTCGATGCGCGAAACTTACCGAGTCCGGCATGCGATTCGCGACGTTGGCGCAGCCATGGGCATGCCGCCAGGAGAGATAAATACGTTTGCTAAATCTTTCCCACACATCAGAGCTCGTCACATCCGAAGTGCTTTAGCGGAATTGCCAGAACTTCGACGAAGTGGAATTGGGGTGCGAGCGGCTCGAGGCGATCTAGATCAGTTCTTGGATTTAGTCGAAGGACTAGACGGACTACCTAGACACACTGCGCTTCATCCATGCGGAATTGTTCTTTCAGATCTGTCATTACTGCAACGCACCCCAGTTCAACCCAGCGCTCAAGAGTTTCCAATGTCGCAATTTGATAAGGACGATGTTGAACACATGGGGTTACTCAAACTCGATGTCCTTGGAGTTCGTATGCAGTCAGCTCTGGCTTATGCCATTGATCAGGTTTACCAAATTCAAGGACCTGACGCTTATGGCACCGACTCAACTGGAAAAATCAACCTGGAATCAGTCCCGCGCGATGATCCAAAAACATTTGAGTTAATCCAAAGCACCAAGACTTTAGGGTGCTTTCAAATTGAATCACCTGGACAACGAGAGTTAATTGGAAAGTTTGCTCCAGTTTCATTTGGTGACTTAATAACTGACATCTCACTGTTTCGGCCAGGGCCAGTTAAAAGCGACATGATCACGCCATTTCTGCGAGCTCGACAAGGTTGGGGTCTGACTGACTATATTCACCCAGATTTGAAAGAGATTCTGACTGAAACCAGTGGCGTTGTAGTTTTTCACGAACAAGTAATGCGAATTGTTTCAGTCATGACAGGTTGCTCACTTGAAGCTGCTGATTTAATCCGCCGTCGCATGGGGGATTACGAACAACTCGATGAAATCCGGGAATGGTTTTATAAGGCTCTGCAAAGTCGAAACTATGAACTCTCAGTAATTGAACAAGTTTGGGATGTGTTGCGGGCGTTTGCTTCCTTTGGATTTTGCAAAGCGCATGCCGCTGCTTTTGCGCTTCCTACATATCAATCAGCTTGGTTTAAGACGCATCATCCCGCAGCTTTCTTGGCTGGCGTGCTAACACATGACCCAGGCATGTATCCCAAGCGACTCATTGCTGATGATGCCCGAAGCTTTGGTGTTGAAATCCTTGGGCTTGATGTCAATGCTTCAAAGGACACCTATCTAGTTGAAGTAACTAATTCAGGTAGCCAAGGAATTCGAATTCCACTGTCTGAAGTTAAAGGAATTAGTGAGCAAGAAGTTGCTGACATTATTTCTGCCCAACCATATTCGTCGTTGGCTGACTTTGTGATTCGCAGCAAAGCATCTCGGCCAATTGTGGAGCGCATAATTCTGGCTGGTGGATTTGATGCACTTCATGATCCGTTAGTTTCGAGGCGTGACTTGCTATTTCATGCAGCTGAATTGAGTGCTGAACTTAAGTTAAAGCGAACCACAAGATCTCGGATAGGCAACCAAATTTCATTAGGTATGCAAGAGACGGTCTGGATCCCTGAACCAACTGGACTGCCAGCACTTTCGCTTGCAGATCGGGTTAAGTACGAGATCGAAGTTTTAGGTATTGATGTGAGTGCTCATGTCATGAGTTTTTATCACCAGATGCTAACTGAGTTAAACGCAGTTCCAGCTGATCACTTGTTGACAGTACGATCACAATCCAGTGTGTTGATCGCTGGAGTTAAAGTCGCCACCCAAACTCCACCGATTCGTTCCGGAAGACGAGTTGCATTCATTACATTAGAAGATTCCACTGGCCCTATTGATGCTGCATTTTTTGAAGAAGCTCAAGATCAATATGCCGCCACACTTTTTCATTCTTGGTTGCTTTTAGTCAGCGGCACAGTTCGTCGAACCGGGCCGCGTGGAGTTTCGATACTTGGCAATGGGTGCTGGGAGTTATCTGAGGTTTACCAACATTGGAAACTTGGGGGAGTTAAAGCAGTTCAGGAATTAATTAGAGATGTTCCAGCAGACCAACTAGATCCAGTTGCCCCAACTCAAATTTGGGAGCATGCAAGTGGATTTAGATCATCGCCATACGCAGACGTTCGACCCGCAGGGTCGGATATCGCAAGATCTATGCGATCAGCCGCAAAGATGGCACCATGAGCCGTTCGCAATTGAACCGAGGAAACTCGGCGCGCAATCCCCAAGGGGATGACGCCGGCTGCAATATTCTGCACATCGATATGGATGCCTTCTTCGCACTGGTTGAAGTTCGGGAGAATCCAAGCCTGGCTGGTAAGCAAGTCATTGTCGGATACGACGGCAACCGAGGCGTTGTGTTGTCGGCAACATATGAGGCCCGAAAACTAGGAGTTCATTCCGCGATGCCAATGTCACGGGCGCTACGCCTAGCACCCCATGCAATTGTCGTAGAGCCAGATCATGAAAAATACTCTGAAGTTTCTGAAAATGTGATGGCGATTTTTGAATCAATCACACCTTTAGTTCAACCGCTTTCAGTCGACGAAGCTTTCCTAGATATCTCAGGCGCTCAAAAACTTATGGGAACTCCAAGTCAGATTGGCGAAGTGATTAGAGCGCGGGTAAGTGACGAGCAGGGAATAACTTGTTCAGTAGGCGTAGCTTCAACTATGTTCGTCGCAAAGTTGGCAACTAACTTTGCAAAACCTGATGGCTTACATGTTGTACCTGCTGACAAAGTAATCGAGTTTTTGCACCCACTGC
>JALRCB010000057.1 GCA_023257525.1 Candidatus Nanopelagicales bacterium | reverse complement strand
GACAATCGAGAACTCATCCCGCTAACATTTAGAATGAAGAAAGATTCGCTAGAAGGAGAACCAATGTCAGACTCACACGCAGATCACGGTCACACCGTAGCGGCATGGACTGCAGTGTCTATTGCAATGATCGCCTTCTTAGTCGGATGTATCGGTGTTGTAATTGCGTCGCCAATGGTTTTCTGGATCGGCATCGCTTTGCTTCCAGTTGCAGGCATTGCCGGCAAAGTTCTAGCGCTAATGGGCTACGGCAAACAAAAATAGTTTTTTCGAAAGCTGATTAGGACAGATTTTCGGCCTTAGGCGCTGCTAGTCCCCAAGAAAGGCACAACATGACTTCTGTTCTGGATTCAATCATCCAGGGAGTTAAAGAAGACCTTGCGGTGCGAAAAAACTCAGTTTCACTAGATGATCTAAAAATTCAAGTCAATGAAGTGCCACGTGCATTGCCGGCTGCAGACCTACTCCTTAAGAATTCCTTCAGCGTCATTTCGGAAGTAAAGCGCGCAAGTCCAAGCAAAGGTCACCTTTCAGATATTCCCGATCCAGCTTCATTAGCGATGGCGTATCAGGCTGGGGGAGCGCAAATAATTAGCGTTCTGACCGAGCAGCGCAAATTCAACGGCAATCTTTCTGACCTTGATGCAGTTAGACGCAAAGTCTCAATACCAATTTTGCGCAAAGACTTCATGGTTGATGAATATCAAGTGTGGGAAGCTCGAGCGCATGGCGCCGATGTAATTCTGCTAATCGTGGCCGGATTGTCGGATTCTCAACTTTCAGAATTGAATCAACTAGCCGATGAACTTGGCATGTCAGTTCTAGTTGAAGTTCATGATGAGCCAGAACTACACCGAGCCTTAGCGATTAATCCAAAACTCATAGGCGTTAATGCCCGCAACTTAAAGACCCTGGAAGTTAGTTTGGACGTCTGCCACAACTTAATTCCGCAAATCCCAAATGAGATTTTGGCCATTGCAGAGTCTGGGATTTCGACTACCGATCAAGTGGAAGCCTTGGTTTTAAGTGGTGCCAGAGCAGTACTTGTCGGTGAGGCCTTAGTCACGGGTGGTACTCCGAGCGAAACTGTCAGAGAATGGTCTCAGGCGGGAATTCGGGCCCGTGAAAAATTCTTATTGAATCGTTCTTAGGACTGGCGCAAATGACAGCAAATGATGTTGTATCAGTGCCAGATCTGCGCGGCCACTTCGGAAAATTCGGTGGTCGCTTCGTACCTGAAGCCTTAATGGCAGCTCTCGATGAATTAGACGAGGCATTCCGCAAAGCATCCGTAGATCCAAGTTTCTTAAAGCAGCTTCGTGATTTGCAGGTTAATTACACGGGTCGCCCGAGCCCAATCACTGAGGCAAAGAGATTTGCTGAACATGCTGGCGGCGCAACTATCCTGTTAAAGCGCGAAGACTTGAACCACACAGGATCACACAAGATCAACAACGTTCTAGGCCAGGGTCTGCTAACTCAGCGCATGGGCAAAACCCGAGTAATTGCCGAAACTGGAGCCGGACAACATGGTGTTGCTACTGCAACTGTTGCAGCGTTACTTGGTCTTGAGTGCGTTGTATACATGGGCGAGGAAGACACTAAGCGTCAGGCTCTAAACGTTGCGCGCATGAAACTTCTTGGCGCAACGGTCGTACCGGTAACTATCGGTAGTCGCACTCTTAAAGATGCAATTAACGAAGCCATGCGCGATTGGGTTGCAAATGTAGAAACCACGCATTACATGCTTGGCACAGTTGCTGGTCCAGCACCATTCCCAGAAATGGTTCGTGACTTCCATCGCATCATTGGAGATGAATCCCGCGAACAGATGCTTAGTCGTTACGGTCGCTTGCCTGATGTAGTTGCAGCTTGCGTTGGCGGCGGCTCAAATGCAATCGGAATCTTCACCGCTTTCATTGGCGATGCTGATGTTCGCCTACTAGGACTAGAAGCTGGTGGTGACGGTATTGAAACTGGTCGCCACGCTTCAACAATCGTAGGTGGCGCAGTCGGAGTTCTGCACGGCGCACGCTCTTACATCATGCAAGATGATGACGGCCAAACTATCGAAAGCCATTCCATCTCTGCCGGCTTGGACTATCCAAGTGTTGGTCCGGAGCATGCGTACTTAGCTGATATTGGTAGAGCGGAATATCGCTCCGTTACCGATGTTGAAGCCATGAACGCATTTAAGTTGCTTTGTGAGACAGAAGGAATCATTCCTGCCATCGAAACTGCGCACGCATTGGCTGGCGCAATTGAGATTGGTAAAGAACTTGGCGAGGGCGCAATCATCTTGATTAATCTTTCCGGTCGTGGCGACAAGGATGTCGAGACCGCCGCGAAATACTTTGGAATCAATCTATGAGTTTGTTGCACGATGCATTCGCGCGCGCTAAGTCTGAAAATCGGGCGGCACTGATTGCATATTTGCCTGCTGGCTATCCAACTGAAGATGGCGCAGTTGAATGTATTGCAGCAATGGTTGAAGGCGGCGTTGATATCGTTGAAATTGGGTTTCCATACAGCGATCCCGTAATGGATGGCCCAACAATCCAGGATGCAGTGAATATTTCACTTGAAGGTGGCACAAAATCAGCAACTGTAATTAACACAGTTAAGCGAGTCGCAGACCTTGGCGTGCCAGCACTTGTTATGTCTTACTGGAATCCAATTGAGCGATATGGTGTGGATTCTTTTGCGTCTGACTTCCATGCTGCCGGTGGTGTTGGCGTTATTACACCTGACCTAACTCCAGAAGAAGCCGAAGACTGGATCTTGGCAACTAATTCAAATGATGTTGATCGAGTTTTCTTGGTTGCACTCTCCAGTTCCGACGAAAGAATTGCAAAAGTGGCAAACGCAACTACTGGCTTCATCTATGCCGGCGCAGTAATGGGAGTTACCGGCGCTCGCACTTCAATTTCAGATGCGATTGAAGGGCTTGTTGCGAAAGTCCGACGACATAGCGATCTGCCAGTAGCTGTTGGCCTTGGTGTTTCCACACCAGAACAGGCTCATGAGATTGCCCAATATGCTGACGGCGTCATTGTGGGTAGCGCTTTTGTTACCGCGATCAAGAAGGATGGCGCAGCTGGCGCGAAGGTGTTAGCGCAGGCTCTTTCTAAGGGCTTAGCCCGCTAAATTTGCTTACTTTTTCGCAAGTTCCAGCACTTGAAAAAGTGCGACATAATTAAGAGAACGTAAGTTTTCACTTGAATAGCAACCTTAATTAATGGAGTTTTCGTGCCACAAGAAAACATGAGTGCCAAAGCCGCCAAAGCCGCCGCCGCTGCAGCTCGTCAGGAAGCCGCTGCAATTGAACAAAAGCGTCAGCGAAAGATCCGCATCATCGGTGGTCTCGTTGTAGTCGCGGTTATGGCCGCATTGATAGCGATTCCAGTTCTTTCGAATAAGGATGCAGTAGTACCTACAGATGCAGCTCTGCCAACTGGCGTTACTTCTGATACTTACGGCGTAAAAGTTGGACCGGCTTGGACTGCAACAGATGCTGACAAGATTCCAGTCCTTCAACTATGGGAAGACTTCCAGTGCCCAGCTTGTGCCCGTTTTGAAGAAGCCTCAGGTGCTGCGATTCAAGGTCTAATTGACGCTGGAAAAGTTCGCGTTGAATATCGTCCAACAATTTTCTTGGATAAGAATCTACTTTCTTCAAATACCGCAGCTGGAAATCCAAATTCTTCCCAGCGTGCAACCATGGCATTTGGCTGTGCAGTTGACGCGGGAGCTGCAGAGAAGTTTCACGCAGGCGTGTTCTCAAACCAACCAGCTGAAGAGGGAACAGGTTTCTCGAATGACACCTTGGTTTCAATTGCAGAATCATCTGGCATAACTGGTGCCGAACTCGATACGTTCACTGAGTGCTTAACTTCAGAAAAGTATGCCGGTTGGGTTGCAAACTCATACGATGCTTTTGATTCCGAAGGCGTGTCATCTACACCTACTGGACTTCTTGATGGCACGGAATTGAGTGGCGAAGTTTTGTTTGATCCTGCTCAGCTCACTGCAGCTATCGAAGCTGCTACCAAGAGCTAAGTGATTTAACTTAACAATGCTTCTCATTCCAGCTTTTATTCCGAGTCCTTCGCAAAGCGTTTGGCAACTTGGACCAGTTCCGCTACGGGCTTACGCCTTCTTTATCTTGCTTGGAATCTTCGTTGCGGTTTGGCTAGGAAATAAGCGCTGGATTGCACGTGGTGGACTCGATGGACAAGTCGCGGACATTGCAATGTGGGCAGTGCCATTTGGAATTATCGGTGGCCGGATTTATCACGTGGCAACTGACTGGGAACTTTACTTCAGCGAAGGTGGCAAGGGCTTCTTAGGAGCTTTTCGAATTTGGGAAGGTGGCCTAGGAATCTGGGGAGCTTTAGCTCTTGGCGGAGTAGGTGCTTGGATCGGGGCTAAGCGACTCGGAGTTCCATTTGCACCTTTTGCAGATTCAATTGCTCCAGGCATTGCATTTGCCCAAGCCATTGGCAGACTAGGCAACTGGTTCAATCAAGAACTTTTTGGTCGGCCAACTACGTTGCCTTGGGGCCTAGAAATTGCCACGGAAAACCGACCAACTGAATTCACGCAATTTGAAACCTTCCACCCAACGTTTCTGTATGAAGCACTTGCTTGCGTAGCAATCGGGTTCTTTATTATGTGGGCAGACAAGCGTTATGTCATGGGACACGGTCGAGTATTCGCGCTCTATGCTGCGCTTTACTGCGCCGCTCGTGGCTTGATCGAGACCATGCGAATAGATGATGCCCGCCACATACTTGGACTTCGCTTCAATGTTTGGACCGCATTAATTATTGGAGCTTTAGCACTGCTTTACTTAGTGCGATCAAGTGAAAAGAATCCAGGGCGCGAACTTATGTCTGGCGGAAAACTAGTGATCCAAGGCCAAGAACCAGTGGTAGCAGCAGCTGTTCCAGTTTCACCAAGCGAAAATGTTTCCGAAAATTCAGAATCGCTTACCAATAGTTCATCTTCAGTTCAGGCCAGCGCATCCAAACCACGCGGACGTCGGGCCAAACCAAAGCGATAGCTTCTTGCAGTCGGTAAACTAGAAGTAATCTCTGGTTAGGAAAAATTGTGCGCCGCGCGAAAATTGTTTGCACGTTAGGTCCGGCTACTGCTTCCCCTGAAATCATCAAGAATCTTGTCGCAGCTGGCATGAATGTTGCGCGACTTAATCTTTCTCATGGTGAGCAAGCAGATCATGCTCGTTCATATGAAATGGTTCGTGCAGCTTCAAACGAATCTGGCAAAGGTGTTGGAATCCTTGCAGATTTACAAGGACCAAAAATCAGGTTGGGTCGATTTGCATCTGGTCCAGTAGAACTACATCTGGGCGATTCATTTACGATCACAACTCGCGATGTTGCTGGCGATGCAACTATCTGTGGCACTACTTATTCAGGCTTGCCTGGTGATTGCAAGATTGGCGATCGCATTCTGATTGATGACGGCAAAGTCGGTTTAGAAGTTCTGGAAGTTACTTCTGACTCTGTGCAAACGCGCGTTACTGAAGCTGGAACGGTAAGCGACAACAAGGGAATAAATCTGCCAGGTGTTGCAGTTAGCGTTCCAGCGCTATCCGAAAAAGATATTTCAGATTTGCGCTGGGCTCTCAAGCAGGGCGTTGACATGATCGCACTTTCTTTTGTCCGAAGCGCAGCTGATGTTGCCGATGTTCATAAGATCATGGATCAGGAAGGTCGTCGCATTCCGGTTATCGCCAAAATTGAAAAGCCACAGGCTGTCGATAACTTGCAGGCGATCATCGATGCGTTCGATGGAATCATGGTGGCACGTGGTGATCTAGGTGTAGAGCTTCCGCTGGAACAAGTGCCGATGGTACAAAAGCGCGCAATCGAATTGGCCCGCGCTGCAACCAAGCCAGTAATTGTCGCAACTCAAATGCTTGAATCGATGATTGGTTCTAACCGACCAACTCGCGCTGAAGCTAGTGACGTTGCAAATGCTGTCCTCGATGGCGCCGACGCATTAATGCTTTCCGGCGAAACCAGTGTTGGAATTGATCCAATTCACGTAGTGCAAACCATGAGTCGAATCATTACTCACATCGAAACTGAAGCTCTGGAGTCTTTACCGAAGCTTGCCGATGACGCCCAAGGCGATACAGCAAAAGCGATGTGTCTAGCTGCTGTAGATGTGGCAAGTCACGTACATGCGGTTAGCGTGGTTGCTTTCACTGAAACCGGCAGTTCGGCCCGGTTGG
>JALRCB010000056.1 GCA_023257525.1 Candidatus Nanopelagicales bacterium | reverse complement strand
GCTTGGCAGCAAGAGCGCCCGGATCTTGATGTTGCCCCGCTACAAGTTCTGAGTCGGGTTTCCAGACTTGCTCGCCACCTTGATATCGCAAGACGTGAAGCTTTCGCCGCTAACGAGTTAGAGCCTGGTGAATTTGATGTATTAGCTGCGTTACGCAGAACTGGAAAGCCTTACGCGTTAACACCTTCTGCTTTGATTTCACAGAATCTTGTAACTAGTGGAACTATGACTAACCGCATCGATCGACTTGAATCGAAAAACTTGGTTGCTCGCATGCCAGACCCAACTGATGGCCGTGGCGTTTTGGTTCAATTAACCCAAGCTGGTAAGACTGCAGTTGATCGCGCACTTGATGAATTACTTGCTCGAGAAAAATTGCTGCTAGCTACTGTCTCAAAAGCAGATCGGGAAAAGTTAGCAAATGTATTGCGAGATATCGTTTTGCCATTTGATGAAGAATCAGCTGGCTTAGAGAATTAACTAAAGTTAGAAAACTTAACTTTCATTTCTTTGGCTGATCAGGCGTGGGTTGATTTCAAGGCCGACAGCGCCATTCCAAACTAAGTTAACGAGATGCGCGATCACTTCGTCTTTTGGCGTATCGCGTTCATCTAGCCACCATTGACCAGTTAACGCAACCATTCCTACGAACATGTGGGCATACATCGGAGCCATCTGGAATGGAAAGCCTCGTAACTTGAATTCTTTAGAAAGTAATTCTTCTACTCGCTGTGCCACATCAGAAAGCAACGAAGCAAAGCTGCCAGTTGGCGTTGTCGAAGATGAGGCAGCAGGAGAGTCGCGCAACAAGATTCGGAAACCATCAGTGTTGGATTCGATGTAATCAAATAGTGCACAAGCCGTTTGCTCAAGCAGTAAACGCGGATGAACTGCAGTCAAGGCTTTGGTAATTGAGTTAAGTAGGTAAGTCATTTCGCGGTCAACTACAACTGCGTAAAGACCATCTTTAGAACCAAAGTGTTCGTACACAACTGGCTTGGAAACATTTGCGGTGTTCGCAATTTCTTCGACAGTTACGGATTCGAATCCCTTTTCCGCAAAAAGCATGCGGCCAACTTCAACCAGCTGGGCCCGACGTTCATGACCTGTCATGCGAACTCGGTCAGCATCAGACACGCGGGAACGCCCGGATAGATCCAGGTCGTTTTCGTGATCGTGTGTGATTGCCACAGAAATTCCTTTGTCTGATGTGCTCGCTTTTAGGATACCGCGAACGCAATTGGTCACTTGCGCTTGTGCAAATGGGTACGAAGGTGTGCGAAATCCTATTCGTTTTGGGAATCTTGCCCCTTGGCGAATAAGATTTGCAGGCAGGCCAAGGGATACCGCGGTCCGCATTCCCGGATCGTCTAATGGCAGGACAGCACTCTTTGGAGGTGCTTATCGTGGTTCGAATCCACGTCCGGGAGCAAGTTTGAAACAGTAAACTAGGTATGTGAAATCAACGGGCGCGCAGACTTCTGAGCCCGCCGCAGTTATTGTCTTAGCTGCCGGGGCTGGCACCCGAATGAAATCCACAAAGCCAAAAGTCCTGCATGAAGTTTTAGGGCTGACTTTGTTAGACCACGTACTTCACGCCGCCTCAGATTTAAACGGTAAAAAGACTTTGGTAATTGTTGGCCACGGTCGAGACCAAGTTCAGGAACATTTAGCCAAGGCACATCCTGCAGTAGTAACTGCGGTACAAGATGAGCAAAACGGCACGGGTCACGCAGTCAAGATTGCACTTGATGCTCTTGGGGAATTAACTGGCCCAGTCTTAGTGCTAGCTGGTGACACACCGCTCCTGACAACGTCGGATATGCAACTAACGCTTGATTCGCTTGCTGGAAAATCTGCAGCTGTTTTAACTGCGCATTTGGCGGATGCAACTGGATACGGTCGGATAGTTCGAAACGCAAGTAACGGTTTTGAAAGAATCGTGGAGCACCGAGATGCAACTGATTCCGAATTACTTCTTACTGAAGTTAATTCAGGCGTCTACGCATTTGATGCAAAGTTACTGCGCGAAAGTCTTGCCAAGCTAACGACGAATAACTCCCAAGGTGAGCAGTACTTAACCGATGTGCTTGGAATCTTGCGAAGTGAAGGTCATGAAGTTTCTGCAGTTGCAACTTCAGAAGAAAACATTCTGGGCGTGAATGATCGTCGTCAGCTTGCTGATGCTGGTGCGATTCTGCGAACCCGCATAAACAACGAATGGATGATGGCTGGCGTGACCATGGTGGATCCAAATTCCGTTTGGATTGATCGCACTGTAGTTCTTGAATCTGACGTGACTCTTTTGACCAATGTTTCGATTACGGGTGCCAGCACGATTCGCGGTGGTGCAACTATTGGACCAGATTGCTCATTGCATGACACAGTTGCAGATCATTGCGCAACCGTGATCCGGACAACTTCAAATGGCGCAGTTATAGGCGAAGGCGCAAACGTTGGCCCGTACACCTACCTTCGCCCGGGCACAGTTCTTGGCGCAGGTGCTAAAGCTGGTGGCTTCGTTGAGATGAAGAATGCAAACCTCGGAGTCAATGCCAAAGTCCCACACCTTTCTTACGTAGGCGATGCCACGATTGGCGAAGGCACCAACATTGGGGCTGCCACAGTATTTGTAAATTACGACGGCCAAGAAAAGCACCACACTCAAGTTGGTAGCCATGTTCGGATTGGCAGCGACACCATGTTAGTTGCTCCGCTAGTCATTGGCGATGGTGCTTACACGGCTGCTGGTTCAGTAATTACTGAAGATGTACCCGCTGGTTCCATGGCGGTTGGCCGGGCGCGTCAGCGCAACATTGTCGATTGGGTGCTTCGACGTAGACCCGGTAGCGACTCGGCTAAGGCCGCACTGGCAGACTCATCCCATAAGAACTCCAAGTAAAGGAAACTAGATGACTGGCATCACGCAAAACAATGCAAAGCGGATGGTTCTTATCGCAGGCCGGTCACATCCTGAACTTGCGCAAGCAGTTGCGGACAACCTTGGCACTGAGCTAGTTCCAACTCGTGCCTATAACTTTGCAAATGGCGAAATCTTTGTTCGCTTCGAAGAATCCATTCGTGGTTGCGACGTCTTTGTACTTCAAACTCACACAGCACCAGTTAATGAATGGATCATGGAGCACTTGCTTATGGTCGATGCGTTAAAGCGGGCTTCGGCAAAGCGAATCACAGTTGTAGCTCCGTTCTATGGTTACGCGCGCCAAGATAAAAAGCATGCAGGTCGCGAACCGATCTCAGCTCGTTTGATGGCTGACCTTTTTGCAACTGCCGGCGCAGACCGCTTGATGAGTGTGGACCTTCACACCGCACAAATTCAAGGTTTCTTTGACGGACCAGTTGATCACTTGTTTGCACTTCCAATTCTTGCTGCACACGTAGGTCGCACTGTTGATCGCGACAAGATCACCGTGGTATCTCCAGATGCTGGTCGTGTGCGTGTGGCGGAACGATGGACTGACATTTTGAGCGCACCCCTTGCGATCATGCACAAACGTCGCGATCCAGATGTACCAAACGAAGCCAAGGTCCTTGAAGTAGTTGGTGACGTTAAGGGTCGCATCTGTGTTGTAGTTGACGACATGATCGATACCGGCGGCACCATTGTTAAGGCTTCAGAAGCTTTGTTTGAAAACGGTGCATCCGATGTAATCGTTACTGCGACTCACGGAATTTTCTCGTCCCCTGCAGCCCAGCGTTTGCAGGATTCAGGTATTCGCGAAGTGATCGTGACTGACACGCTTCCGATTCCACCGGAAAATCAATTCGCAAACCTAACGATTCTTCCGATTGCGCCATTGCTGGCTCGAGCCATCAAGGAAGTATTTGATGAAGGTTCAGTTGCCAGCTTGTTCGACCACGTCGGAGTCTAAGAACTCCCGTTAAATCAAGGTCGTTTCAGTTAAGTAATCTCACTCGTTTTGGCCTTGAGTGCTGCCTTGGGCTAACCTAGAGATGCTCCTCGGCGAGGGCCCTAAAAAGCCGTAATCGACGAAGGTCCGTTGTGGAGCTATCCATAAATGACCTAGTACGAGGAGAAATAAATGAGTGACGCATTAGTCGCAGAAGCCCGTTCAGATTTTGGCAAGGGCGCATCACGTCGTCTTCGCCGTGACGGCAAAGTTCCAGCAGTGGTTTATGGGCACGGAATTGCTCCAATCCACATCGCCCTGGATGCACATACCTTGAGACTTACTCTTCGCAAGAAAGTAACTTCTCTGGAAATCGTTCTTAATGGAAAAACTGAAACCGTTGCACCACGCGACCTTCAGATTGATCCAGTAACTCGCGGTATCGAGCATGTTGACTTGGTTTACGTAACAGCAGCAGAAGCTGCAACGCTTGCACGTGAAGCCGCCGAATCACATGCACGTCAAGAAGCAGATGCAGCAGCAGCAATCGCATTGGCAGAATCAAAGGCTGCAGCTCGCGCTGAGGCCAGTGCAGCAAGTGATGCACCTGCAGCCGAAGGTGACGCTGAAGCTGGCAATGGCGAAACTTCTGAAGCCAGCAGCGATGCACCTGCAGAGGAATCTGCAGAGTAATACCGTGTCAGAAAACGGTGCGTGGCTTGTAGTGGGACTCGGTAACCCGGGTCCCACTTACGCATCTACGCGTCACAACATTGGTGCAATGGTCATCGATGAAATGGTTGCCCAAAATTCTGAGAAATTAACCAGGCACAAGCGCGCGCTTGCTGATGTCTGTGAAACTCGTGTCGGTGGCACTCAAGTTGTTTTAGTTAAGCCGCTTTCATATATGAACGAATCTGGCGGTCCAGTAAAAGCGCTTGCAAAGTTTTATAAAGTTCCGTCAGAGCAAATCATCGTCTTGCATGATGAGCTGGACATCCCACTTGCCGCAATCCGGGTAAAGCTTGGCGGTGGAGACAACGGGCACAATGGTTTGAAGTCAATTAGGTCTGCGTTGGGTAGCGGTGACTGGTTTCGAATTCGACTCGGCATCGGGCGCCCACCAGGACAGCAAGATCCTGCGGATTTTGTCTTACGCAACTTTTCAGGCGCGGAAGCGGCCGACGTGGCAATTCTTAAATCTCACGGTTGTGAAGCCGTTTCTTCTTTAATCACAAAAGGATTAGTTGATACTCAGAATCTTTACAACTCATGAATGATCACGAGTTAGCGCGAAAACTTGCGCGGGAAACTGGCGCACTACTAGTTGGTTTGAGAAACCATGCTTTGGGTTTACAGAGTAGTGAAGATGAAACGCATTCCGTTTTAGCGCAAGAAGTTCTTGGGAGCGAAGGTGACCGAGTTGCGCACGATTACTTAGCGGAACAGTTTGCAGCACATAGACCTGAAGATGTTGTGCTAAGCGAAGAGGGCGACTTAGAAGTAGCTCGGCTTCAATCGCGACGAGTTTGGATAATCGATCCACTTGATGGAACTGCACAGTATTCAAGCGGGGGCAATGATTTCGCAGTGCATATCGCACTTTGGGAAGCTAACTCAGAATCTCCAAGTCACATAACAGTTGCAAGTGTGGCAGTTCCTGCGCGAAATGAACTTTGGTCAATGGATGAACCAATTCAGCGCTACCACCCAACTAGTGCACCGATTCGAATTTTGGTATCCCGAAGCCGGCCTCCTCGCGAAATTGATGCCGTCATCAAAAAACTTGAAGAAACATTCCCAGACCGAGGGTCAGTAGAAATAATTCCCATGGGTTCTGTCGGGGCAAAAGTTGGCGCCATTTTGGCTAGCCACGCAGATGCCTACTTCAACTCGGGTGGTTTTTATGAATGGGACTTGGCCGCACCGCTTGGTATCGCGGCTCACAACGGGCTTTCAGTAACTGACTGCAGCGGCCGGCAGATCGAACTTAACAAGGTGAATCTAAAGGTTGATGAGATTTTGATTTGCCGACCTGAACTAACTTCCACGATTGTTTCGGCGCTGAAAAACTAATGACCCTCAAGTTAGTTTGCGATGCAATCGCCAAAGACAAGTCCATCCAAGACGCGATAGTTGATCTTGATTCAGGAATTAATGTTCGCTTGGCTATAACTAAGAGCGCAATTCCATATATTTCTGCAACTATCGCCGAAACCAGACCAGTTGTGTTAGTCGCGCCAACGGAACGCGCTGCGCAGGATTTAGCAAACGCGCTAACTGATTTCGTTCCGGAAGAAAATGTGGCTGTTTTCCCAGCCTGGGAAACGTTGCCGCACGAACGCCTCAGTCCAAGCAGTGACACTGTCGGCCGAAGAATGGCCGTCTTACGCAGGCTGGCGCACCCAAATGAAATTGCACCCATAAAAGTCCTTGTCACGAGTGCCAGAGCATTCATCCAGCCAATCGTCGCCGGCTTGGGCGATGTCCCTGCTTTAAACATTGCAACTGGAGATGAATTTTCATTAGAGCG
>JALRCB010000055.1 GCA_023257525.1 Candidatus Nanopelagicales bacterium | reverse complement strand
ACTCTAACCGCTGGGCAATATTCGGCAGTTAGCAATATTCTGTCATTCGGCTTTGCATCAATGCTGGCCACGACAATTTATCTATACCTAAGCCAGGCTCGCGTACTTCCAAAGTACCGACAGGCAATCGTAATTTCAGGAACGGTAACGCTAATCGCGCTTTACCACTACTGGAGAATTTACGACTCATTCGCAGCAGCTCACGCTGGTGCAGAAGTATTCAACGAGGCTTACCGCTACGTTGACTGGTTACTCACTGTTCCACTTTTGCTTCTGGAAACAATTGCTGTTTTGGCATTGCCAGCTGCAAATCGTAAGTCCCTTATTGCCCGCTTGGTTCCGGCCTCAGCAGCAATGATCGTACTTGGCTACCCAGGTGAAGTAACTTCAGAAATTGGTCCAAAGATGGTTTGGGGAGCACTTTCCACAATTCCATTCTTGTACATTCTGTACATCTTGTTCGTTGAGCTAACAAAGTCGCTAGAAAAGCAGCCTGGTGAAGTATCAGCAACTGTTAAGCGCCTTCGTCTATTGCTTATCGCAACCTGGGGTGTTTACCCAATCTCTTACTTGATGCCAGTTCTTGGTATCGACGGAGCAAATGCCTTTGTTGGTCGTCAGATCGGTTACACCGTTGCTGACGTACTAGCTAAGTGTCTCTTTGGTCTAACGATCTACAAGATCGCACGCCTAAAGAGTGCAGCTGACGATGCTTCTTACGCATCTGCAGAAGGTATGCACTAGTAGTTAACAAACAAAACCCCCCTAGCTTTTGGCTAGGGGGGTTTTGTTTGCCTTATGTTAAAGCGTCTATCAAGGTCCCTTGTAGGTACGTCAGGTAGTTATAAAGATGCATCCCTGGTTCGTCAGCTTCAAAATCTGTATCTACTTCATCGGCAATTTCAAGCCGAGTGCCAAGTACCAGTCGTAGATCATTTATCGCCTTAAGCCAGTCCTGGGCTTGCTGGGCAGTAATACTGGACTTGCCGATCCAGCCGTCTAAAGACTCTCGAACAGTAGTTAGCGCAGCCAGCTTTTGGGCTCGTAAATCCTGCTCAGTAAACCTACGAAAATCTGCGCTGGCATGCTCATCGTCTGAATAACCATCTGGGAAAAGTCTGGCTAACGCTGGATCCTCAGAGATCTGAGTTGAGCCACTCATGTTCAGCATCTTGGCCAATGGGTCTGCGCCAGCTTCACTTTCTGGATGTTCCAATAGTTCTGCCATTTGCTCGAACAGCTGTGACAAGACGCCAAGCTCCGCATCATCAAGCTTTAGGGTGAGCTTTCCACTGAGTCCAGACTTAAACACTTAGTCGTCCTTTTGCAAAGTAGCCCAGAGACCATAGGAATGCATGGCAGCCACATCACGTTCCATTTCTTCCCTGGTTCCGGAGCTCACTACGGCTCGGCCTTTTTCGTGCACATCAAGCATTAAGAGTTCGGCCTTCGGTTTGTCGTATCCAAAATAAGTTTGAAAAACATAAGTCACGTAAGTCATTAAGTTAATTGGGTCATTCCAGACCAAAGTAATCCATGGTCGGTCTGTCATTACGTCAATTGCCACGTCTTCAATCGGCATTGCACTCATGCTTTTAGTCTCTCACGCAGAAATGCTGATCCTGAACATAAATCAGGGGCTAGTCCGCTTGGACTAGCCCCTGATTTTAATTACTTTGAGTTACTTCTTGGCAAGACCGCGAAGTTGGAATGATGCAACAATTTCCATAACGCCCAAGATGATCAAGAAGAATGCCATTACCTGAGTAACAGTAATCAGTGATGCAATTGGGTTGTTGATGGTGATAACACCAGCAATCAAAGTAATGATGCCCATGAAGATCGCCCAGCCCCGGCCAGGTACACCCTTGGATGCTAGACCTGCAACAAGTTCAGCCATACCTCGGAAGATAAAGGTTATACCCATAAAGATTGCAGCAAGTTGAGCATCTTTAACGATTCCACCATTAAAGAAAATCACTGCCAAGATGATCGACAGCGAACCGCTGATCAGCATCAGGACCTTGCCTGAGCCTTCAGTATCGTCAGAAAGGGCACGAACGATTGTGCCGATACCGCTAAATAGCAGCCAGATACCAAACAGCAGAACCAAGGTTGCAGTTGCTGAAACTGGGTTGTTTAGCGCCATAACACCGACGACCATGGATAGGATGCCGAGAATTAGTAGAAGCCACCACTTCTTGCCAAATGCCATCAAGGCATCCTGTGGGGACGAGGTATTTACTGTCATTTGATCTCCCGTTATAAATAGATCTTTCTCCCAAGATTTTATGGGTGAATTGTCCGTTTACCTTGGATTTGTGGGATGAATAAAAGGGCTAAAACCGAGACAAACCCACAAACTAGCCACATTTCGACAAAAGTTTGACCACTTAGGTTGCTTTTGAAGGCTGCAAAACTCAGGGCTGCGCCGGTGATGGAAGTTACCACAATCGTGCCGAACGAATCTGACATTTGCAGGGAGGCGCTATGTCGGGCGTGATCAGCTTCAGGTGACTTGTCTAGCATCAGCCCGCCCAGAGTTGGGAAGCAAATTCCCATTCCAAAAGCTGCCGCCCCACAAGCCAAACTTGCCGCTAGTGAAGCCACCGTGGCATTGCTGGGTGCAAAAACCGCGATTGGTGTCAAGAATATGCCAAACGAAATTAGCACCGATCCAAACACTAAAACTTTTTCCCGCGACATCTTGATTCGGTGACTTCCTTGCAGCCATGAGCCGCCAAACCAAGTTACGGCAGAGACCGTAAGGACTGCTCCGGAAATTGCGACTGATACATCACGGATTTCTTGCAGAGCTAATGGAACATAAACTTCAGCAGCGAAATAACCTGCCGAAATCACCCCGCGCATGCCGATGATGGCTGGAATGCCAACTGCAATCTTTAGGTATCCCTTGGGCATTAAAGTCCGAGTAGTCCAAGCAGTTGCAATAAGGCAGGCAGCGCTTATTGCAACAACGATCGAAACATCCCACTGGCCTATTCGTGATGTGCTGAATTGGAAAAGCGCTAGAGCCAACACGGCTGCCAGTGCTGCGATGATTTGGCTTTTACTATCAGTTCGAGGTTGAGGTATTGCAGTTTGCAACTTATCTAGTTGGGAGAGCAGAACAACACTTGGTAAAATCAGAAGCAGTGGCACAATCCAAAATGTCATTCGCCAAGAAGACACTTCCACCATCAGGCCTGCGATACCTGGGCCAACTAGTCCAGGAACAACCCAAGCAGCCGCCAACATTCCCAGCGCTTTAGGTCGAAGTACTTCCGGATACATCCGACCAATTACCACATACATCGTCACTAAATCGATACCAAGAGCAAAACCTTGCACACTTCGACCAAGCGTTAGCACGTGTATGTTTGGCGCAAATCCAGCAATCAAAGATCCGATTCCGAGGGTGATAATTGCCAGGGTCACAATCTTCTTTACGCCAATATGATCAGCCCATAAACCGGCAAAAGTCACACCTAGTAACGAGGCCATAGTGAAACTGGTAAACGCGACTGCGTAGTTACTGATTGCATTTAGGTCAGCTGCAGCAACCGGCATTACCGCGCTAACTGCGATTCCTTCAAACCCAAATACTGCGACTAGCGAAACGATTCCTGCACTAAGTCGCCGGTATTCAGGAGCCCAGGGCGAAAGCGTCATTCGGAGTTGTCGCTGTTATTTCCACCAGTTGGCAAGCCTTCAAAAATTGCTTTGCACTGTGGGCAAACTGGAAACTTACCCGGATCGCGATTGGGAATCCAAACCTTGCCACACAATGCCACAACAGGTGCGCCCATGACTGCGCTCTCGACGATCTTTTCTTTCTTTACATAATGCGCAAAGCGCTCATGATCTCCAGGCTCTACTTGCTCTTCGACGCGTTCGTCGACGATTACGCCGCCTTCAGTGCGAATTTCATCAGCCATGAGAACTACCTTAACAAACTCGCTTACACCAGAAACTTAGGCTGGCAAAGAGTTTAAGCGCTGCTTAAGATCTGCTAACTCAGCCTGAAGTTCTGGTGGAACTCGTCCATCAAACTGACTGAAGTACTCCTCAGTCAGATCACATTCAGCAAGCCAGCTGTTCTTATCAACATCGAAAAGCGCGTCTAGATCGTGTTCTGAAATCTCAAGTCCATCTAGTGGCAGGTCTTCTCGGTTTGGCAATACGCCAACTGGAGAGTCAATACCTTCAGCTTCGTTTTCGAGTCGATCTACAACCCAAGCCAAAACGCGTGAGTTCTCACCAAAGCCTGGCCAGATAAAGTCACCGGCTTCGTTCTTGCGGAACCAGTTGACCTGGAACAACTTTGGAACATTGGCAAAAGTGCGACCCATGTTGACCCAGTGACCCCAGTAATCAGCCATGTTGTAGCCACAGAACGGAAGCATTGCGAATGGATCACGACGAAGTTGGCCAAGGCCACCTACGGCTGCTGCGGTCATTTCCGAAGAGATTGTTGCACCCATGAATACACCATGGTTCCAGCTGCGTGCCTGGGCTACTAATGGAACGTTGGTAGCGCGGCGGCCACCGAAAAGAATTGCGGAGATTGGAACGCCTGCTGGGTTATCCCATTCATCAGAAATCGATGGGCACTGTTCGGCAGGAGCAGTGAATCGTGAGTTGGCGTGACTTGAAACTTCTTCAGACTCTGGAGTCCAGTCATTGCCCTTCCAGTCAATTAAGTGTGCTGGCGGCTCATCGGTTAGACCTTCCCACCAGATGTCACCATCATCGGTAAGCGCAACGTTAGTGAACAATGAGTTTGCGTATAGCGAGCGAATTGCATTGGCATTTGTCTTCATGCCAGTGCCTGGTGCCACGCCAAAGTAACCTGCTTCGGGGTTAATCGCATACAAGCGCCCATCTGGCCCTGGACGCATCCAGCAAATGTCGTCGCCAATGGTTTCAACTTTCCAACCTGGGATGGTTGGCTCAAGCATTGCAAGGTTTGTCTTGCCACAACCAGATGGGAATGCAGCCGCAATGTAGTGAGTCTTTTGCTTTGGAGAAGTTAACTTCAAAATCAACATGTGCTCTGCAAGCCACATTTCATCGCGCGCCATTACAGATGCAATGCGAAGTGCGAAACACTTCTTACCTAGTAGCGCATTGCCACCGTAACCGGAACCATAGGACCAAATCTCACGCTCTTCTGGGAACTGCACGATGTACTTTGTCTCACTGCATGGCCAAGCGACATCTTTTTGTCCTGGCTCTAGTGGTGCGCCAACTGAGTGAAGTGCTGGGACAAAGTCTCCGTGCTCGCCAATTAGATCTAATGCAGCTTTACCCATTCGAGTCATCATCTTCATACTGATAACAACATAAGGAGAATCTGTAATCTCAACGCCTAGTGCACTGATGTCTGAACCAAGCGGGCCCATTGAGAACGGAACGATATACATAGTGCGACCGCGCATACAACCCTTGAAAGTCGAGCGAAGAATCGTCTTCATTTCGCTTGGTTCCATCCAGTTATTGGTTGGACCAGCATCTTCTTCCTTAACGGAACAGATGTAAGTACGGTCTTCAACGCGTGCTACGTCACTTGGATGGGAACGAGCAAGGAAAGAGTTTGGACGCTTTTCAGAGTTCAGAGGTGTGAGCGTTCCACTTGCAACCAATTCTTGAGTTAGTCGATTCCATTCGGCATCAGAACCATCGCACCATTCAATGCGATCGGGTGTAGTTAACTCAGCAACTTCTTGAACCCAAGCAAGAAGGCGCTTATTCTTTGTTGGCGCATCTGCGAAACCTGGAATAGCTGAACTGCTCACGAGAACTCCTTGGTTGAAAACCTTATAAAAGGCTTTACGGGATTAACTTAGAATGCACCCCAAATGGCTAAAAAACTAACTTAAAAACCCCCAAATTCCCTTAAAACTGGGCGCTGTGAGCAAACACACACGGCTCGCGCGTGCTCTTGTGAATAGAGTGACGCGTGTTCCTAGACTGGAGTAGTGCCCAATCCTGGAAATCCCGAGATACTGCTAGAAAACAACGACACCGTTGTTGTGGTTCCGGTGTTCTCCGAGGCTCCGGTTATCGCATCAGTAATTGACGAACTGGCACAGTATTTTCCAAAAATCTATTGCGTTGATGACGGCAGCCCTGATGGTTCTGGGGAAATTGCCGCAAAGTCCGGAGCCCACGTAGTTTGGCACCCAATGAATTTTGGGCAAGGCGCAGCGCTCCAAACTGGAATTGAAGCAGGTCTAGAGAATCCAGAGATCAAGTATTTCGTCACATTTGATGGCGATGGCCAGCACTCTCCGCTTGATGCCCTGGAAATGGTGCGAACTCTTAGGACTCAAGAATTCGACGTGGTGTTTGGATCTCGATTCTTGGATGAGCGAACCGAGTTAACTGCAGCAAAGCGCGTGGTCCTAAAACTTGCGGTGGGTTATACCAACGCTCTTACTGGGTTGAAGTTAACTGATGCCCACAATGGATTGCGTGCCCTTAATCGCAGTGTT
>JALRCB010000054.1 GCA_023257525.1 Candidatus Nanopelagicales bacterium | reverse complement strand
GAGCAGCCATCCCTTCAAGGGATGCGCGGACTTCATAGATCTCAACGATCTCATCGCGAGTGTGTTCCCGAACTACATAACCTCGTTTAGCACCAACTACTAGGCCTTCGGCTTCGAGGAGTTGTAAGGCTTCCCGGATTGGAGTGCGCGAAGTCTTTAGGCGCTCGGCCAGATCGACCGCAATCAATCTTTCGTTAGGACGAATCTTGCCTTGAATGATTTCATCCCGAAGTAGTGTCAGGGCTTCAAAGGTTAGTGAACCTTTAGGTGACAAATCAGTCATTTCGAAGTAGCCCTAATGTTTGAGAAGTTATAACTCAAAGCATAACGGAAGATAGAATTATGACTACGAAAACTATTGTTATGGATTCCTCACATGAGCTATGAGTTTGATCAAGACCCAACTGTTAAAGAATTCGCACTGCGAGTTCGCAACTTTATTAATTCTGAAGTCATTCCGCACGAGCCGGAACTAAATCCGGATTCTCATGGCATCAATCCAGATTTACGTATTGTGTTGCAAGAAAAAGCGCGAGCTGCAAATGTATTTGCACCAACTGCTCCAAAAGAATTTGGTGGACATGGATTTAATCACGTTGCCCAAGCCGTAATTCTTGAAGAGTCTGGCCGCAGCCTTTTGGGACCAACTGCGATGAATTGTGCTGCTCCGGATGAAGGCAACATTTTGTTGTTACATAAAATTGCAACACCAGAGCAACGTGCAAAATACTTAGCGCCACTTTCCCGCGGTGAAATCAGATCTTCATTTTCAATGACGGAACCAAGCCCAGGCGCTGGCGCAGATCCGAACTTACTTTCAACAACTGCCGAAAAGACCGCTAGCGGTTGGGTTATCAATGGCAATAAGTGGCTGATCACGGGTGCTGATGGTGCTGGCTTCTCGATTGTTATGGCTAAGACTTCTGGTGGCGCAACCATGTTCTTGGTTGATGCTGACAATCCAGGTATGAAAGTTGAGCGCAGTTTGGACACTCTAGACAGTGCTTTCACTGGCGGACATGGTGTCGTGGACTTTACTAACTGCAAAGTTTCTGATGATGCCGTACTTGGTCAAGTTGATGAAGGTTTCGTAAATGCCCAAGTCCGCCTCGGACCTGCTCGCCTAACTCATTGCATGCGCTGGTTAGGTGCTGCGCGTCGAGCACATGAATCTGCAGTGGCCTACGCGGCTGCTCGCCCAATGTTTGGCACTGAATTGGCTTCCTTAGGTATGGCTCAACAGATGATTGCCGACAATGAAATCGACATCGCTGCCTGTCGTGCGCTAATCCACAGAGCTGCCTGGGTTTTGGATCAAGGACTACCGGCCCGTGCGGAAACTTCAATTGCTAAAACCTTTGTTGCCGAAGCCACCTTTAGAATCGTGGATCGTTCGATGCAACTATGCGGTGCAAAGGGAACTTCTAGCGAACTGCCAATCGCACACATCTTCCGAGACATTCGTCCGTTCCGGATTTATGACGGACCATCTGAAGTTCATCGTTGGTCAATCTCACGTCGCTCAGTTCGGCATTCACAGGCAGGCAAGTTGCCTGGAGACTGGGCGTGACAAAACAAATATCCGATCCGCCAGGATTGCGATTAGCTCCACTTAGTTCGTGGATGCAAGAAAACGTTGCTGACTTTGATGCCAGTGGTTCAATTCAAGCCACGTTACTTGCTGGTGGTCGCTCCAACGTTTCGTATCGAATCACTGATGCGAGTAATTCGAGCTGGGTACTTCGTCGTCCACCGCTAGGTCACATCATGCCTTCGGCTCATGACATGGGTCGAGAATTCAGAGTTCTTTCTGGTTTGAATAAAGTTTCATTTCCAACTCCAACAACCCGCGGTTATTGCGAAGATGAATCTGTCATCGGTGCCAAATTCATGATGATGGATTTTGTCGATGGTCGAGTAATTGAATCAGCGAAAACTGCTCAGTCACTACATGCGCAACAAGCCAGTGAGATCTCCCAAGAATTGGTCGATACCCTCGCACGTTTACATGCTGTTGATCCAATTGCTGCTGGACTTGATCAACTTGGTAAACCAGCTGGTTACCTACAGCGCCAGGTTAAGCGTTGGGGTGAACAATGGCAGATTACAAAGACCCGCGAACTTCCAGAGATCGAAGCACTTCACGCCTGGCTAGAAACTGCAATTGCAAAAGTTCCAGACTCGCTTCCAACTTCGATCGTTCACGGAGATTACCGAATAGACAATGTGATTCTGGATGGAGCGCAAAGCAAAATCATTGCAGTGCTTGATTGGGAAATGTCGACACTTGGCGATCCCATTTCAGACTTAGCAATTTCATTGGTTTATTGGAGTCAAGCAACTGACACGTTACGCAAAAAGATTCCAGTTGCTGAAGATGTAACAAGCGGTCAGGGATTTTGGACTCGACAACAAGTTCTAGATCGCTACGTTGAGCAAACTGGCCTTGATGTTTCGCACCTTGATGAATGTGTTGCGCTGGCTTGCTTTAAGTTGGCAGTAATCATGGAATCTATCCATCACCGAAACTTAAGTGGCCAACAATTGGGCGCTGCTGCGGGAGCGCAAAGCACAATGGGTGAAGCAACTGTGGCATTAACTGAACTTGGACTGGCCGTTACTACTAGCGGAGCAATCGCAGCTTTAAACAATTAGCCCATCACGGTGCCGGATGAATTTTCATTCAAAGCACGCTTGCGTGAAAAAGTTCCTAAATTGATTTCTTGCTTTGTATGTTCAGTTCGGTAAATTACTGGATCTGAATCGTGATCGTGACCGGCTTCAACTGCAGTAATAAGTTCCGCCATTAACCGACCTGATGTCGGTGCGTTCTTGAACTGATTACCACTACTGCCAATTGCCATGTAATAACCAGGTAGTTCGCTCTTGTCATAGATCGGCGTCCAGTCGGACGAAACATCATAAACACCAACGACTCCGCTGGCACTTGATGGCACCTTTAGATCTGGCAGTCGACGAGCAGCTCGTGTTACTTGAGCATCGAATAGCTCTTGGGTGCGAACCATGTTTACATCGTCTGGGTTTTCCACCCATTGGAACTCATCGCATTCAGGCTCGGTGCCACCAACTAAGAAGGCATGACCTGACTCAGGACGTATGTAAACGCCTAGATCTAAGTCGCCAATGATTGGGTTGTTATCGAATTGCACCGGAGCTGAAACATGATGAACTTCTTGGCGCATCGGTCGGACTGAAACTGTGAAGTCGGAACCAACACCAGCTAAGTCATTGATTCGACTTGCCCATGGACCAGCAACATTCACTACTACTGGGCTCTCGATCTGTTCACCGTCGTTTAACTCAACACCACAGACTCGACCGTCTGCAGTCAAGATTTCAGTAACTTCTTTCTTGAATTTAAATTCAACACCCAAGCGCATAGCAGCGTTAGCCAAATTAACTGTGGCAAGTAATGGATCGTTAATGTATCCACCTTCCGGGGTGTACATAGCTTCGATTGAATCTGTGGCGTCTTCCCAGAATTCGTCATCATCGATCTTCTTTGGTGGCCAATACATTCCGGTATCAATACCAGGAACAATCTCTTGTATTCGCTTTGCGCCTACAACTTCATGCTCTATGCCAACTTCAGTAAATAACTTCTGGGTTAGTGGAATCGATACCACTGGTACTTTCACCATCAGCACACCGATGTTGCGAACTTCAGCAAGCACTTCATCAGCAGGTGCATTCAAGTGAGTGCGCCAATTCTTCCAACACTGGAAAGCTTCCCAAGAAAGTGCGACTGCATCGTATGTCGAGTAGTTGAATCGAATAACTGCACTCGATGAACTTGTTGAGCCAAGCCCAGGTGCAGCAGCTTTATCAACAACAATTACTGATAATCCTTTTCGTGCCAACTCATAAGCAACCGAGGAGCCAATCACTCCAGCTCCAATTACTACGGCATCGCACTTGCTTGTCATTTCAAAATCTCCTGAATCTCTAATTACATTGTTTCAGGAAACCAACTTCAGTGTTACAAAACTTCAAATACACAAACTAGAAAAGTGCCAAGAAACATGTAGGGACCAAAAGCGAGTCTTGATTTTCGGGTCATTTGCTTGGTTACTAATCCGATGACTACCACCACTCCAGAAATGAGAAATGAAATGAAGATTGCTAGCAGCCAATTCCCAGGCGCATACCACCCAACGCAAAGACCAAGCGGGAAAGCAAACTTCACATCACCCATACCCAGTGATCCTCGGCTTAGGAGATAAAGCAGCACATAAGAAATCATCGTGGTAGCAGCTAGGCCCAGTGCCGTCAGTAAGCGGGCAAAATCAGATGCCATCCACCCCGTTATGCCCATGATGAGAATTTCTACTGCAACAAACCAGCCAACTAAATGATTAGGAAGTCGGTGAGTTTTAAAGTCAATGATTGATAGCCGAATTCCAAAGTAGGCCAGCGGAATCATGGGCAGGAAACTGATCATTCTTCAAAGTTAATTCTTTGTCTCAAGGCTCTTGATATTTTGTCCACAGGTCTGCCCTAGACTCAGAACACTTGTTTTACTCAGAGGAGATTTTCGTGAAGATTCTTATTGTTGGCGCTAATGGACTACTTGGATCTGGCGCTGTTGCCGCTTTAACTGAAGGCAACGAAATCATTCAAGCTTCTCGCACTGGCGATGTTTCCGTTGATCTAACGAATCCAGAATCTATTGCCGCAATGTACGCCAAAGTTGGCAAAGTGGATGCCGTTATCTCCGCTACCGGCAAGGTGCCATTCAAAACTCTTTCTGAATTAACATTGGCTGATTACCGATCAGGTATCGATGACAAAGTCTTAGGCCAAGTTGAACTAGTTCGTCAAGGCCTTGAATACGTTAACGATGGTGGATCTTTCACCCTGACTACTGGAATTTTGGAACGCGCTGCAATTCCAACTGGAGTTGTTGCATCACTTTCAAACGGTGCTTTGGAGTCTTTCGTTATGGCTGCCGCAATTGAAATGCCTCGTGGCATGCGTATCAACGTCGTTAGCCCAAGCGTTTTGGTTGAAGCTCCTGGTTACCACTCATACTTTGTTGGCTTTGAACAGGTAACTCTTAAGGCATGCGGTAAGGCTTACGCTAAATCAGTTAACGGCAAGAAGAACGGTCACGTTTACAAAGTTGGTTAGCCCTAACGAGTAACTGGAACTACTTTCACGCCAGTTGCTTCAAGCAAGATCAATAAGTCATGTTCTTTGCTTTGCGCGACCAATTCAATAACGTGCTCAGTTGGCCAAACTAATTCACTTGCATCTGCTCGTTGCAAGAAACTAACTTTTGCGCCAGTTGCGGCCTTGAGATTTTGAATTAGTTCTGGACTATTCGGACCAACTAACAAGACATTAGTAGCCGTCGTAGCAAACGAAACTTCTACCGACTTTTCATGACGGTAGATTTCCCAGTGATACCCAGCGACGATTCCAGTGCTGATCAAGATTCCGATTGCGAACCGCATTTCACTAAAAGTGTTGGCACCAAGATTTGAACTCAGAATCCCGTCAAAAAGTTGGACAACAATTGTGATCAAGGAAACGATGGCTACGATTCCACCCACACCAAATAGCAAGAACAAGTAGATCCGTCTGACCGGGGAACTTAGTTCAGCGTTAGATTCAGCCCTTGCGACTCTTTGAATGCGACTCCAGAAATGCCACCAGACTGGGCCAGCGACAACGATTACAGTGCCTGCACCAAGCAAGGTGTTTATCGCTCCAGCGCCAGCCAGTTGAACTTGTGATGTCAAAGACTCAATAAGAGCAACGATGACGATCGAGATTCCGATCGCACTTGCAATCAAGCTGATTGCAGATACTAAGTATTCGTAAGTCCGCTGCACATCTGTGCGTTCTGATTCATTTGGCAACAAGGATTTGTGGTACCACCAGAACAAGAAACCGGCGAAGGCAGTCGCTATCGATTGCGGAATGCTTGCAAAGTGTTCGCCAGCATTTTGTGACGAAGGTTCACCTACGAACCAAACCAGAACTTGATAAAGCGAAATGCTCAATGAAGTTATGGCAATTACCAATGTGCCACCAACGCCTGCAATCAGTACATAAGCAAGCCACAAAGTATCGGACTTATTCGTATTGGCATTCTTGATCCAGTAATAAACCCAAAGAGCACCAGACATCACAAGTGTTCCCAGTCCAATTCCAATTGGATTGTCTGGTGAAACCAAAGCCAGCTTTTGGGTGTCAAGGAAAGTTTGTTGGCTAAGTAGAAGTGATAGGACACCACCTAAAACTTGGACTAACCCAATTAGGGCGGCGAGTGCTGTGATGAATGAGCCCACAAAGTACTGAATTCGAAAATCATTATTAGGAATTACCGAATTAGATATCTTTAGCACGACTATCAAGGCCGTGCCCCAAACTATCGTGCGACCAAGAGTTGAGCCCAAAACTTCATCGCCGCTAATCACATTGTGAAGTGCAGCGATCGCTGATGACAAAAACACAAGTAACGAAACGATTGCTGCCAAAGTCGCAAAGAATGTTGGGATTAAACCATGCCCCTCACTTGGATTCTCGCGCAGTGAGTTTCTAAGCCAGATAGTTATTCCAGCCAGCAAGG
>JALRCB010000053.1 GCA_023257525.1 Candidatus Nanopelagicales bacterium | reverse complement strand
CCCGAAGTTAAGACAAGTTCACGGCAAATGTTCAGCAAGGTGCTAGCCGTGGCCTCAGTTAGTTCAATCTGCTCAACTACAGCTTTTGCTTCCGCATGATCAATTGCAGGCGACCAAGCCGAACCTGCCAAGGCTGATTCAGCATTGGCTTTAATCTCAGCAATTTCATTTGAAATGAATTCTGCACGCGCTAACCATTTTGTAGCAATTTTGGGATCAACCTTGCCACCGTTTTCAGTAAGTGCCTTCGCAATTGCATGAAGCAACGCCGACATCGCAAATGACTGCTCAATGCCTGCCTTTAAGGCGCGATCTTGTGGCGAGCCTTTGCGGACAAAATATGAAGCAAAAGTTGCAAGTGTCGCACCTAGTAACACACCGAAAAAGCGTTGTTCAATTGTGCTGGCAGTAACGTTCGGGCCAACTACCAGAATCACCGTTACCGCAATCGCGATCGCGCCTTCTTCACCTAGCTTTAGCAATCGCGCTGTTACAAAGCAGGTAAATATTGCAAACATCACTACTACAGAGTTGAATCCAACTAGCCGCATCGAAATAAAAGCGACCGTACCTCCGATAACCACACCGAGAATTTGCAGAAAGCTTCCCTGAATTGAGTCATGGAAGGTATGTCTCACGGACACGATTGCGGTAATAGCTGCAGTAACGCCAGAAACCATTGGAAGATTTGCACCGATGAAGTAAGCCAATGTGCCAGCAATGGTTGTTAGCGTTGCTAGCCGGAAGTAGGGGGCATTAATAATGTCGATGAGTGTGACTTTTTCACCCGCTACATTTCGCGGGGTAAAGAAATCCTTTACTTTTGACATGGCTTGCTTTCTGATTGACTCAGTTCCAATTGTAACGACGTTACGAATGATGAAATTTGCATCAGACTCAGGTGTTGCTTTTATTGACTAAATGACTGTAACCGGCGGGCAGATTTTGTATGGCGAGATACTTCTTCTTCAACGTTTATGCCAACGAGTTTGCCTTCCCGGACCAAAGGTGCACCGCCAACCCAGCTTGACCAAACTTGGGCAGGCCCGCCCTGCAACAGAGCAGTGACATCGTCGACGAGAGACCCCGCATACTGAATGCCATCCATTTTCCAGATTGCGATATCTGCATTGGCTCCGATCGATAATTGACCGATGTTGCCTTCTCTACCTATTGCCTTGGCGCTACCTCGGGTAGCCAGCCACAGTGCGTCCATGGCGGTCATGGCTTGGACTGTTCCTTCCCGAAGTCTTGATAAAAGCAATGCAGTCTTAGTTTCCATCCACATGGATTGGTGATCTCCGGCAGTTGCGCCATCACATCCAATTCCAACATTGACTCCCGCATTTAGTAAGTCTCGAACTGGTGTTGGTCCACCAGGTAAACCACCGTCAATCACGGTTGCGCTAGGGCAGTGAGCGACTGAAACTCCGGCTGCAGCTAACCGTTGCATCTCGGCTTCTGATGGGTAAACGACATGAGCGCACCAAGTGGCTTCGGTAAACCAGCCCAAGCTCTCGAGAACTTCAAGCGGAGTCTTACCAAAGTGTTCTAATACGTATTCAGTTTCATCTGGGTCATCAGCTATGTGGGTATGCAGCCGAACACCGTACTCTTTTGCAATTTCTGCGCTTCGAGTAAATACGGTTTTGGTCGAGCTCATCAAGTTACTTGGGCCAAGTGCGATTTGCACCATTGCTGATGGCTTCGGATCATGCCACTTTTTGATTAAACGAATTGAATCTGAAATTACATCTTCTTCATCTTCGGCCATCCCAGGCAAGCACACACCACCAAGTTCTGGACCAAGTGTCATGGAACCGCGAACTGCCATCAGACGCATACCAACTTCAGCAGCTTCCTCAATTACCGCATCCATTAAATATGGAAATGGATGGATGTATTCATGATCTGTTGCTGTGGTACACCCAGAAAGCGCCAATTCAAATAAGCCAAGCCGAACTGAAGTTCGGATCGCTTCTTCATCAAGTTCTTTCCACATTGGAAAGTAGGTCCAAAACCATTCGGTTAGCCCAGTGACGCCATTTGGTTTCATCGAGCGCGTCAAGTTTTGATAAAGATGTTGATGTGAATTAACTAATCCGGGAGTCAGCAAACACCCTGTGGCATCGACAACAGTTATTGCTTCAGGCTGACCCGTGCTACCCGTACCAATTTGAACGATTAATCCGTCCTGGACTGCTAGCCAGCCGTTATCGAGGATTACCTCGCGGGAATCATTCATGGTGGCTATCGATTTAGCGTTCGTTATTAAAAGATCAACTTTATTCATGTTGAACCTCTCTAAACACATCTCAGCTAGAAACTAATTGTGGCAATTTCTTGATCAGATCTGGCATCCACGGATACCCGCATGCCATCAGTTAGTTGATCGTATTCAGCTTGTTCAAGCTCAACGATAGGAAGGCTAATGCCATAAATTTCTGCAGATACCAAGGCGCCAATCACCAGGATCGTGTCGCATTGCAGCATCACGATTGCCAGGGGACCGTCACCAGTTCTAATCAATTCCGCCAAAACTGCAGTTGCTGAACTTGAGCCTCGGCCGGAAGGCATAACAAGAATTTTGTTAGTCATTTTGGCTTTGTGCTGAGCATGATGAACATCAATGATTTCGCCATGATGATCCACGCCACCCCAAAATGAAACCGGTTCGGTCAGTAACAGCACTTCACCCTCAGCAACGCCAGGATGAGAAATCTTGCCAGTCAATACTTTTGTCATGATTACGACCACAAACTTTCGTCTCGAACAACTTTTCCAGCGCGCGCGGACGCTACACATTCGGAAAGGCTTCCCAGAACCGTGTCGATTCCCAAATTTCCTGGGGCATACCAGGCCCACTTACCGGAGTTTGTCATTACGTTTTTCACATCTCGATTTAGTACTGGAGTTACATAGGTGCAGGTATCTGTTACCACGCGACCACCTGCAGTTAGGAATACATCTAAGTAACCAAGGTCCTTAGAACGTGCCATAACATCTCGGCTAGTTGAAATATAGAAATCGATGTTCTCGGCAAACTTTGGACCATCGCCAATTACTTCTGCCAACGCTCTAAATTCGTCTACCGAAAAATGTGGGGTGCCAAGACTTACGGCATCTAGTTTTTCACTCGATGTTGTACTTAAGGTATCCCGAGCCTCGCGCACATCAGCTGTAGTCATTTTCAAATACTCAGCATTCGGAGCAATAATCGCTTCCAGAGTTGGAGCTTCTGGGGTAACGCCCACAACATGGAAAAGCCCGACACCGCCTGCGGATGCGCTGGTTGCACCCATGCCTTTTAGCCGATCTTCGGTAACGCCACCGTCGGAAAGATCACCAGGAAGTCCAACCATTGCAGCCACTCTGGTGCCAGCTCGGTTTCCCAAAATGACGCCAAGTGCTGCCCAGGCTGCATCTTCAGAAAAAACTCTTGAATCAATTTCGGAAAAATCTAATACTAAAACTGCCTTACGAGCTGCATCGTGATGAAGCCCTCCGAATGGAACCCGACCAGTTACAGCAGCAGACAAATCTAGAAAGTCGCCGTAACGATCGGAACGCGCGCCCAGTACTGAATTAACAAAGGCAATTGCATTTGATTCAGCCCAGGCAACGTGACTGCCAAATGCTGGACGATGGCCAGCTTGATAAGGCGCACATGACCATGTCGGTTCACAACCCAGAGCAATATGCGCATCCATCAATCGTCGACCATGCGACATGAGTGTTTCATCGCCATGAACTAAATTCGGATGCAACAAATCAAGTGATCCAACATTGGTTGTGGTCTTGACCTTAACTTTGCCGCCTAGCTCAACAAGTTTTTCTGTGAAATCTAAGCCAGCTTCACCGTGATATAAAGTGCCATCAGCATGAGCAGATTCAATTTCAATCAACTTCTCTGCGCCATTGGCCCGAGCAACTCCAACGATGATGCGCATGCACATTGCAACAGCTGGCCCATGTTCACCATCAAGCATTGCTTGCTCTTCTGCGGTCAGATTTAGCCCGTTAGACGGATTCGACATTGTGCATGTTCTCCAGATTCAGTTAGCCCCTAGCCTATGACCAATGACCCTGCTAATTTCGGGCGACAGTGAACTTACCTCTAGGAGATTTGGACAGATCTTGTCAATTTTAGGCACCTGTGGAGATGCCATTTTCAGATTTATGACGTAGCGTCAAATAATGAAACTTAATCCAAATTTCAAATTCAAGACCTTAGCATTTGCCGTATTTATCCTTGCCTCCACAACTGCGTGTGCGGTATCTGACATTGAATCTGATGCAAAAAATATTCTGCCAAGTGAAATCCCTACATCCATTGGTTCAAGCACTTTAGAGTCATCAACTGCCTTTTCACCATCCGAAATCATGTTCTTGCATATGATGATTCCGCATCATGAGCAGGCGATTACTATTTCAGCTTTCGCAGCAAGCCAGACTCAGAATGCAGCAATTTTGGACATCGCAAAGAGAATCTCTGAGGCGCAGCAACCAGAAATTGATCAAATGAAAAAACTGCTGACCGATGCTGGACTTCCAACGTTGATGGATCATGACATGGGCATGAACGGAATGATTCCGCAGTCAGAACTCGACAAACTTTCACAGGTTCAAGATGCTGCGTTCGACAAACTGTTTCTAGCTGCCATGATTTTGCATCATGAAGGCGCTATCAAGATGACAAGTCCGGCTCTGGATAGTTCAAATCCAGACATTAAGCAGCTGGCAGAAAACATAACCAAGATTCAGACATCAGAGATTGCGGAAATGAAGGCGCTGCTAGAAATTCCATAACCCCTCTAAGGCACAATGGGGTTATGACTTTGCCTACGCCAATAGTTTTAGATTGCGATCCGGGGCACGATGACGCAATGGCGATTTTATTGGCTGCAGCGCACCCAGCAATTGAGCTTTTGGGTATAACGACGGTTTCCGGAAACGGTTCTCTTGAAAAAGTCACCTACAACGCCCAACGAATTTGTGCGTTAGCGAACATAACAGTTCCGATTGCTAAGGGTGCAAATGACCCAATGGCTGGCAATGCAAGTGCTGCGCCAACAATCCATGGGGCAACTGCTTTGGATGGCGCGGAGTTGCCTGAACCTACTTACGAACTAAGCCCGCTATCTGCTGTTGAGTTAATCGCAGATCTCGTTCGTAATTGCGATCGAAAAGTAACTCTGATTCCAACTGGCCCACTGACAAACATTGCGATGTTCTTGCAGGCTCATCCCGAGCTTCATGACCGAATTGAACATATTTCATTTATGGGTGGCAGTACTGAACGTGGCAACTGGACACCGTACGCCGAATTCAATATTTGGGCAGACCCAGAAGCTGCAGACATAGTGTTGCGAAGTGGTTTGCCTTTGATTATGTCTGGATTGAATATCACTCACCAGGCGCTAGCAACTTCAGAAGTTTTGGATCGAATCTCAAAACTAGATACCAAACTTTCTCACACGATTGTTGATTTGCTCAAGTTCTTTGCAGACACTTACCGAGATGTTTTTGGGATGCCAGATCCTCCGGTTCACGACCCAGTTGCCATAGCAATCATCATTGACATGACCGTGGCGAAATTAGTTTCAGCACCGGTTTCGGTTGAGTTAACTGGCGAACTTACTCGTGGTGCTACCGTCGTTGACTTGCATGGCACAACAGGTCAAAAAGCAAATGTTGATGTCGCAATGGAATTGGATGTTGAAAAATTCTGGGACATGGTGATCGACGCGATTGATGAATTGGGAGCCTAAAGTCCTGCGCCGATAGAGTTAAGGCGTGACTACACGCCAGCTGAACATGTACTTCTGGACCTTTATGTTCTGGGGACTTTCCTTTGTTTGGCTAACCAAAGTAGTTGAAACTTTCGGCTGGGTTGGCGGGGTAAGTTTCCGCGCATTCGCTGCGGTCTTGATTCTTTTAGTTTTGGCCAAAGTAATGAAAGTCGCGCTCACTTATGACGTGAATGACACCAAGCACTACGCGATTCTGGGTGCCACGTCAGTTGCTATGAACCTGGGCGGCATGACTTATGCGCTTTCAAAACTAGGCACGGCACTTACAGCAATTTTGGTAACGACCATCCCGCTTTACAGCGCACTTATCGAAAGAGTCTGGGGTAAGGCTAAGCACACCAAGTTAATGATCTTGGGTTTGTGGATTGGTTTCGGGGGAGTTGTAATTCTGATCGGACTTTCCTCGCAGGCCCTAGATTTAGATTTCTTTCTCGGATTCATCGGATCAACAATTGCTTCCTTTGGCTTCGCACTTGGCGGAAACTATTCCAAAGTTAAGGCGCAACATATCGGCGCCTGGGAGCAAACCATCGGAACCTTCACATTTGGCGGACTTTACCTTTTGCCATTTATGTTTGTGGTGCCAATAGTTAAGACTCCGACGTTTGCATCTTTCGGATGGCTCTTCTTATTAGCCGGAACGGCAAGCTCATTGGCTTACATTTTGTACTTCCGCCTAGTAGCCGAAATTGGTGCGACTAAAGCTCTCACAACGGAGTTCATGGTTCCAGTGGTGGCAGTAATCGTTGGCGCTGCATTCTTGGGGGAGATCGTAACTGTGACCGACCTAATCGGTGCAGCCTGCATCTTGCTTGGT
>JALRCB010000052.1 GCA_023257525.1 Candidatus Nanopelagicales bacterium | reverse complement strand
GATTACCAGGCATACGAAGCACTAACTTTTGATTGCTACGGCACTCTGATCGACTGGGAATCTGGAATTCTGGCAGGCCTTCGAGCGGCCTTAGGTTCCGAGGTTGCGGAAGCAACTGACGCCGAACTACTCGGCGAATTCTCGACACATGAACACGATGCTGAAGTGCCATATAAGGGTTACCGCGAAGTGCTCGGTCTGACTTTGCGCATGCTTGCGTCTGCTCGCGGAATTACGACTACCCCAGAACAAGAAGCGCAATTTGGTGGCAGCGTTGTTGATTGGCCAGCTTTCCCAGATTCACATGACGCCCTTGTTGAACTTCAAAAGCATTACAAACTTGTCGTTATTACAAACTGCGATGATGACCTATTTGCAGCCTCCGCAGAACGCCTTGGAATTAAGTTTGATGAAGTGATTACTGCACAGCAAGTTGGGTCATACAAGCCAAACATTGATAACTTCCACTTCGCACACGAAAAAGTGGAACGCACCCTAGGAATTACTAAGGATCGCATTTTGCATGTGGCACAAAGTTTGTTCCATGATCATGCGCCAGCTAAAAGCATTGGCATGACTACGGTTCACATCAAGCGTCGCGGAAATGGTGCAGCGCCTGCGGCTAGTGCAGCTCCAGATCAAGTTTTCCCTGACATGGCATCATTCGCGTCTGCAGTTACTGGGTCTTAGTTTTCTTTTTACCGCTGGCCAGAACTACTGCGGCACCAGTTATTGAAATTCCAAGTAGTAACTGCCATGTGATGTTTGTTGATGCAGTTGGGAATAGCACGTCCATCAAGATTGCGCCTGACAGCTGTCCTACGACAGAGGTAAGCGTAAATAGAAACACACCAAGAGTTTTTGCCATGAACGACGCAGTCAAAACAAACAGCACACCAAACGGTCCACCGAGCCAAATGACCGGATTCTCCCAAGGCATCGGAGGAACATTAAAGCTCTGCGGGTTTACCTGATGGGCAACCGCGTAAACAACTACCAAGGTAATGAAACCAACAATGAAGTTGACCATCGTTGCGGCTGCTGGTTGTCCAGTGTGATTTGCGATCTGACCATTAAGTGCCGGCTGAGTCGAAACCAATGCACCGGCTGCAAATGAAATCAGCACCGCGCCAAACGCAAACTGTCCAGTTGAATCCTGGCCAAGCACTGAAACCAAGACTCCAACAATGCCCAGAATTGCTGCGCCGATTCTCATAAGAGTTACTGGTTGTTTGCCAGCTGGACCAATTCCTAATTTGTCTACCAACAAAGCTGCCGAAGTCTGACCAGCCACTGCTGCCACAGTGAAGATTGCAACACCAATGACTTGCACCAAACTACTTTGGCTGGCAACAAAGAATGCCCCCGATAAGCCGCCAAACAACTGCCAGCGCTTAAGTCTTCCTTCGCGAACCAATCGAGGGATACTGATGAATCCCTTTCGGATTGGACGACTGAAAATCATCATTACGGACAAAACCATTAATCCGGTTGTGAAGTTAATTAAGGCAGTGATCAACGGATTCTCAGTGTAAGTATTTAGCTCACTATTTATTGAAGATTGTGCGGTAATTATTACGGATGCAACGAAAGTGATCAATATGTGGGAAATTTGGATTTTTTCCGAGTTTGAATGTTTACCAGGCATTAGTTCACAACTTTCCCTGCGGCACAACAATCGCCAAAATTAGAAGAAATGTTCCTAGTGTTGCCAGCACAGTTAAATCTACTCTGCGCCTTCGGACTCGAAGTAATCCCGCGGCTGAATCTGGTAACCGCAATCTCAAAATAAATGCAAGTAAAACACTTAGCGAAAGAAGGATGGCGCCAAATCGAAAATCAACATAAATGACAACAATTAATGAAGCCAGGATTCCTAAATAGACGCTCAGGATTGGCCATTGCTGTTTTACAAAGGTTTTCATAACTTGCCCATCTTGCCACTGTTTGTTGGCCTGCGGTGGGATGCAGGCTAATGCTGTTACTTAATGGAAGAAATGCCTAGTGCCGGTGAAGTACATGGTGATTCCAGCTTCATTGGCTGCCGCGATTACTTCTTCATCACGCACTGACCCGCCAGGCTGAACTACTGCACTAATTCCAGCATTCAATAAGACTTCTAACCCATCAGCAAATGGAAAGAAGGCATCGCTTGCAGCGACACTGTTCTTGGCGCGATCGGAACCCGCTCTGGAGACTGCAAGTCGAGCTGAATCAACTCGATTAACTTGTCCCATGCCAATTCCAACTGCTGCCAAATCTTTAGCCAATAAAATTCCATTTGATTTAACGCATCGTGAAGCCCGCCAAGCGAACTCTAAGTCCGCCAGAGTTTTTGCATCAGCTGCCGGACCTGAAACCAATTGCCAATTGCCAACCTCGTCACCAGGACTTTGGAATCTATCTTGTGATTGCAGAAGCATGCCACCTGATATCGGTCGCATCTCAGCATGAATTCCAACCGCTGGCGCAACGACCTCAAGGATTCGGATATTTGCCTTTTCCGTTAGGACATCAAGTGCATCTTGATCAAAGTCTGGAGCCACAATTACTTCAGTAAAGATTTGTGAAACTGCAAGTGCCATTTCTTTGGTTACCTTTTGATTGGTGGCAATCACACCACCAAATGCCGATACCGGATCTGTGGCGTTTGCTTTCAGGTAAGCCCGCGCAATGTCTTTATCGCTTGCGACACCACAAGGATTTGCGTGCTTGATGATCGCAACGGTTGGTGTCTTGTGATCATAAGCGGCTCGATACGCAGCATCAGCGTCTACAAAATTGTTGTATGACATTTCTTTGCCATGAAGTTGTTCCGCCTGAGCGATTCCAGTGTTTCCAAACTTTGCAACATAGAGAGCCGCATCTTGATGTGGATTCTCGCCGTAACGCAAAGTCTGCGCGCGCTCCCAAACTCCCCCAACCCAGGCTGGAAAACCAACTTGAGAAGGATCTGAATCTGGTAAGACTACCGACGCTAGCCAACTCGAAACTGCAACATCATATTGCGCAACATGTTGAAAGGCCAGAGTTGCAAGCGCCACGCGCTGAGTTTTCGTGAAGCCATCACTCTTTACTGCATCGAGTACCGAGGAATAAGAAGCCGGGTCAACTACTACCGCAACATTTGCGTGGTTCTTTGCACTGGCTCGAACCATTGCAGGTCCGCCGATATCAATTTGCTCAATACATTCTTCGATGCTGGCGCCGGAGGCAACGGTTTCGGCAAATGGATAAAGGTTTACAACAACTAACTCGAAGGCTTCAATTCCAAGTTCCGAAAGTTGGGCAACGTGCTCAGGCTTGCGCATATCCGCAAGTAGTCCACCATGAATTTTTGGATGTAAAGTCTTTACTCTGCCATCAAGCGACTCAGGAAATCCCGTTACATCTTTAACTTCAGTTACCGGAATCCCAAGAGCTGCAATGTTTGCCGCAGTGCTCCCAGTAGAAACTATCTTTACCCCTGCATCGTGGAGCCCTTGGGCAAGTTCGCTCAAACCTGTTTTGTCATAAACGCTGATAAGTGCTCGGGTAACTTTGCGGGTTTGCGTCATTTCAAAGTCACCTTCCCGTTTGCAATGTCACTTACTGTTGCTACCAACAGTTCGCGTTCGGCCTGCTTGATTCGTTCGTGCAGTGAGACCTCTGTGTCACCTGGCTCAACCTTAACTTTGACCTGGCCAATCACTTCACCCGTATCGACGCCTTTGTCTACAAAGTGAATAGTTGCACCTGTTTGCGAAACACCGGCAGCCAGTGCGTCTCGCACTGCATGAGCTCCTGGAAAATCCGGAAGTAATGCAGGGTGGGTATTGATGATTTTTCCCTGATGAAAACGCAAAACAACTGGACCAAGTATTTTCATAAATCCAGCAGAAACAATCAGCGAAGGCTTTAGCCGACTTAACTCAGTAGCTAAATTCTGATCCCACTTAATTCGATCCTCGAGCAGTGGCACAACGGTTACTGGAATTCCTAGTTCCCGAGCGCGCTCACATGCCGGAACCTCAGCCTCAGAAATGAGACCTACGATTTGAATGCCAATTTGCTCTGCTTGATTTGCTAGGGCGGCAAAAAGTGTGCCTGTGCCCGATGCCAATACAACTACGCGAAAATTCGCCACTAGTTAAGTCTATTTTGTAATTGCTTCTCGATTGAACCAACAGTGCAGAAGTGACATTACGGTCCGCGGAATAACAAGAGTAAGTAGTGCTGAAAGCCCACATACAGCGATCGCGGCAGCTGCGACCTCTGTCGGCACTGGTCCGACGAACTTCAAATATCCGATACCAAGTGAGCCACTTGATGCTGCTGCTGCGATCCAAACGAAAATTGAAAGCAAACCAACTGATACCAACAATGTGACTACTTCTCGCCAGCGAACTACGAAGGACAGAGCGATTGCAATCGAGTCGCCTTGGGCTGACCATCTCTCGCGTGGTATTAAAAAATAGATTGCGATACCAATCAGAATTGGCACCAACACAAAATAGGCTGCAAGCGCCGCTGATTCGCTAGGCAAGATCGATAGCAATGGAAAAGCAGGTAGCGCTCCTGGGCTGGCATTTTCTGGATTCACAACTCCACCACCAAGCATGATTCCAGGACCTAGCAGATATGACATTGCCCAGACATTTACAGTTGGCAGATATCCGATGCCAAGTAATGTCATGAAGAATCCGTCAATAAATCCCGGTGCCATAAGTGTGGTGACTGCCCGAACTTGCGCCCAGTTCAGAATTAGTGCAACCGAAGTTAGAAGAGATCCTGCAATAAACAAAAGTCCGAAGGAAATCACAGCAGGCCTGATTCCATCGACAATAAGTTTTGGCATTGCATCAGTCAGAATCGTTCGCGAGGGTGCGTAAGTAATTATGCAAACCGATGTCACAGCAAGGGCAACAATGAGAGTGTGCAGAATTGACGAAGTGATGCCGGTATAAAGATCGTTTGTTGAGCAGATCAATCCAATTAGCCCAGCAAGTCCTGAGTAGATCAGACTGATTGAAATTGCAATTCGAATAAAATCAATTGCAGTTTTGGGTTGCGAACTCTTGAGTGCCCATTGGGTTGCTTTCCATAAAATCAAAACCGGTACTACCAAAAATCCCCAAGGTAGAACGCCGATCGTCGTTGTGCCGATTGCTAATGGAACTAAATGCATAACCTGCCAGGCAATTCCAGCAGCTCGAAGAACTTGCACTGTTGATTCACTGCCATGGGCTGCAAACAGCCAGGCCGCCATGATGAATCCCAAGGTAAATATGTAACCAATTACAACGGCAACCCCAGCGGCAATCGCACCAGCAATCAGCGGTGGGTAGTGATTAATGTGATCTTCCGGAACCGGGCGACGCCATTGACGCTGAGGCGCGCCTACTGGTCGCTTACGAGGAAGGTCATTGGTCACACTTAAAATCGTCCCAGTTCAGCCGAAAAAATGCTGATTCGACACGAATTAACGACTGGCTAGAACTTCTCTAACAAGTCTGGCTGCTTCACTTGGAGTTTTTCCAACGCGAACGCCTACTGCTTCAAGTGCATCTTTCTTTGCTGCCGCAGTTCCAGATGAACCAGAAACAATTGCACCAGCGTGACCCATGGTTTTGCCTTCAGGTGCAGTAAAGCCTGCAACGTAACCGATAACCGGCTTGGTCACATTGTCTTTAATGAACGCAGCGGCGCGCTCTTCGGCGTCTCCACCGATTTCACCAATCATGACGATCACTTCAGTTTCTGGATCAGCTTCGAATGCAGCAAGACAATCGATGTGTGTTGTTCCAATGATTGGATCGCCACCAATTCCTACGCAACTTGAGAAACCAAGATCTCTTAACTCAAACATCATTTGGTAAGTCAGAGTTCCGGACTTACTAACTAGGCCAATGCGTCCCTTTTCGGTGATGTCTCCTGGAATGATTCCGGCATTGGAAAGTCCTGGACTAATCAAGCCTGGGCAGTTTGGTCCGACCAGGCGAGTCTTACCGGAGTTTTCGGCGTACTGGAAAAATGCAGCAGTGTCATGAATAGGAATACCTTCAGTAATTACTACGCATAGTGGAATAGCCGCATCTACTGCCTCTATTACTGCAGCCTTTGCAAACTTTGGTGGCACGAAAACAACGGACACATTTGCTCCAGTTGCGGCCATTGCTTCACCAACGTTATTAAAAACTGGGATGCCATCAACTTCTTGGCCACCTTTGCCCGGGGTTACGCCCGCAACAACATTGGTACCGCTGGCCACCATGCGACGGGTGTGCTTAGTTCCTTCCGAACCAGTCATTCCCTGAACTAAAACTTTGCTATCTGCATTAAGAAAAATTGCCATCAGAAGTCCTACTTACCTGCAGCTAGTTGGGCAACGCGACGAGCAGCATCATCCATGGTTTCAACACGTTCAATTAAATCAATTCCTGATTCATCAAGAATTCGACGACCTTCAACTGCATTGTTGCCATCAATCCGGCAAACAATTGGCTTGGTAATTGGTTCGCCACGTTCGGCAAGCATTCCAACCGCCTGCACAATTCCGTTTGCGACTGCGTCACAGGCAGTGATACCTCCGAAGACGTTTACAAAAACTGCCTTTACTTCTGGGTCACCCAAAACGATGTCCAAACCATTGGCCATAAC
>JALRCB010000051.1 GCA_023257525.1 Candidatus Nanopelagicales bacterium | reverse complement strand
GCAGAATGAGGAGCTTACTTTTCCCAAGTCGTGTTTTGGCTGAAGTTAGCAACGTTTAGGATTTCGCCATTTCTGATGTACCAAAGAACTCCAGCTTCATCACGAACTCGAGTCGTTCGCAGAGCCACTGCTTCGACTCGGCCTCTAACGGTTCCAATTTCGACTTCGTCGCCAATTCCGTACTGGTCTTCGATTATCAAAAAGATTCCAGAAATGTAATCCTTAACTAAAGTCTGGGCACCAAAGCCCAAAGCAACGCCGGCGATTCCAGCACTGGCCAAAAGCGGTGCAATGTTTACCCCAACGACCGTTAAGGCCATCAAAATCGCAGTGCCCCAAATGATTACTGAAGTCATGGTGTTTAAGACGGTTGAAATAGTAGAGCTTCTTTGATCCCGACGATCGCTCGAACCAAAGGCTTGTCGAATAACGCGATTACTGGCCCGCACTAACAAGAAGCGCACTACAAATGCCACCAAGAAAATAATGATGATTCTTAAAGGTTCCCCCAGGAACCAATCCGGTAATACTGAATTAGTCATGTCTCTATCTTGGCGATAATCGACACATTTGTCCTGGGCCGCAATCGTGTCGAGGATTCGTTATGTAAACTAAAAGACATGACGAGAAGCCTTCGCCGTATTTGGTCCACCACATCAGCTGTTGCAGTCTTGACGGCAACTTCAGTTTCGCCAGCATTAGCTGAGTCGACAAAGCGCGATGATGGCGATCAACCAGGGGAACCAATGGGTACTCTGAACGCAATTCTATGGTTCGTAGTTTTGCCTTTAGCGATTTATGGAATTCTTGCGCTACTAACCATGGGGCCGAGCTGGACAAGCGCTGCTCGCAAATCAACTCGCGGCGGTTACTTAGACGACCCAACACTTTCGGATCGCCAAGTAACTGGCACCGAACGCTCACAAATTAGCAACTAGCGCAATTGCAAATCTGAATTAACTCGCATCCATAGATTGGCAGCGAAGTGATCGCGCTACGTTATCGCGCAACTCACGAATCAATCGAATAGCGCCAACGTCCACTGAACTTGCAATGAACGCATCAGCCTTGGCCAAGATTTCTGGCGAACCGAGTAACGATGGGAACAGACCCAAAGTTAACGTTTGCGCTATTTCATTAGTGCGAGTTTCCCAAACTTCACCTATGACCTTGAAGTACTTATCGACGAATGGCTCCAGAAGCGCACGTTGATCTGGTTGGGAAAATCCACCAACTGTTGATTCAAGTAGCGCATTGGCAAGATTAGTATCTTCGATTACCGACTTCCAAGCGATCAACTTTGCTTCTGCGGTTGGAATACCAGCGCGCGCGGATGCCGCTTGGCGCTGACCGCCGGCAGTGTTGTCACGCTCTAGTTCCTGATCGATCGCTGATTCAGGTAATGCACCTAAAGCAACTAAGCGAGCAACGAGTTGCCAGCGCAGGTCAGTATCAACTTCCAAGCCAACTGGGGTAGCACTTCCATCCAGCCAACCAGCAATTAGGGAAATGTGATCTTCAGTTCTGGCTAAGCCGGCAATGTTTTTAACAAAGGCAAGTTGGTGATCGCCACCTGGCTCAGCTTTTGCCAGCGCTTCGATAAGTGATCCAGCCAGGGCATCGCGATTCGCAGCCCGGTTTGCTGGGTTACCAAATTGCTCGATTGCAGATCGTGCTTGGAGCAAGAGCTGTTGCGCTACGCCAATTTCGATACTGCCCAAATCGGCGCCTAGAACCATATTCAAGTAATCAGTGGTACTCATTTCGGCATCTCGGGTCATGTCCCATGCTGCGCCCCAAATTAAGGCTCGCGAAACACTATCTTCGATGTCGCGCAAACCGGTTGCGGAAGTCTTCGCGGATTTTTCATCTAAGCGAATCTTTACGAAGGTGTAGTCACCGTCATTTAGCAGCAACAGATCAGCAGCAGGCTTTCCAATGAGTTCTGGTACTTCAGTCCGAGCGCCATCAACGTCTATTTCGATCCGACTATCGCGCTTTATTACTGAACCAGATCGGTTGTACAAGCCAATTCCAATGTGATGTGGGCGAAGAAGTTGATCCACGCCTTCCGGAGCAACTGGTGGCTCTTGAATTACTACGACAGATTTGTACTTTCCATCTTCAATCACAATTTCTGGGCGAAGTGTGTTCACGCCAGCTGTTTGCAACCAACGCTGAGTCCAGTCCTGAAGGGAGCGACCACTTGCAGCTTCGAGTTCAACTAATAAGTCAGTTAACTCAGTGTTTCCCCAAGCATGCTTCTTGAAATATTCCCGGATGCCAGCAAAAAATGCGTCTTCGCCAACCCAAGCAACCAGTTGGCGTAAGGCAGAGGCACCCTTGGCATAAGTAATGCCATCGAAGTTAACTTCAACTGCATCCAAATCAAACATGTCTGCAACGATTGGGTGAGTGGTTGGAAGTTGATCTTGACGGTAACCCCAAGCCTTTCGTTGGTTCACAAAGTTAACCCAAGCTTCGGTGTATTGAGTTGCCTCAACCGATGCGTGATGCGCAGCCCATTCAGCAAAGCTCTCATTTAGCCATAGGTCATCCCACCACTTCATGGTGACAAGATCGCCAAACCACATGTGAGCCATCTCGTGCAACACAGTGTTAGCACGCTGTTCGTAAGTTGCACGAGTTACCTTGCTGCGGAAAACATAACTTTCGTGATGTGTAACGCAACCTGCGTTTTCCATCGCACCAGCATTGAACTCGGGAACAAAGAGTTGGTCATACTTTTCAAATGGATATCCGTAATCGAAAGCTTCTTCAAAATACTTAAAGCCTTGCTTCGTGACGGTGAATAGATCTTCTGGATCTAGATACTCCGAAAGCGAACTGCGGCAGAACAAGCCCAGGGGATAATTCCCAAACTTTCCTTGGTATTCGTCACGAACTTCGTAATACGGACCAGCCACGATCGCTGTGATGTAAGTTGACATCTTCTTTGTTGTAGGAAACTCCCACTTTGCAATGCCATCACTGACAGAACTTGGTGTTGGGGTAGCTGAGTTACTAACTACCTTCCAGTGATCTGGAGCTGTTACTGAAAACGTAAATGTTGCTTTGATGTCAGGTTGATCGAAGCACGCAAACACGCGTCGCGCATCAGCAATTTCAAATTGCGTGTAGAGGTAAACCTCATCATCCACTGGGTCAATAAAGCGATGCATGCCTTCGCCAGTGTTCATGTAAACGGCTTCTGCTTCAACAATTAGAACGTTGTGAGACTTTAGGTTGCGTAACGGAATTCGAAATCCATCGTGAATAGAGGTATCTAGGGATTCACCATTTAGTTCTATTCGCTGCACCTTTGGAGCGATGAAATCAATCCAAGTGGAGTTACCTTCACGAGCTGTGAAGTGAACAGTGGTACGGCTCCCAAACGTGTCATCACGAGTTGAAAGGTCTAATTCCACGTCATAGTTTTGGGCCTGAACTACTGCGGAACGTTCACTTGCTTCCAACCGACTGATATTGGTGCTGGACATTAGTACTCCCGTTGATTTACCTGAATGACACCATCTTGACACCTGCTACCTAGTGGCGCAGATGCGGGTCTAATCTGAATGCATGACTGAAACAAAAACGACTGCAGATTTTTGGTTTGATCCGATTTGCCCTTGGGCCTGGATCGCCTCACGTTGGATGCTCGAAGTTGAGCAGGTTCGACCAGTAACCACAAATTGGCACGTCATGTCTTTAGCAGTGTTAAACGACGGTCGCGAACTTCCTGAGAAGTACATCGACTTAATGAAGCGTGCCTGGGGACCTGTTCGAGTGGTCATCGCAGCACAACAGCAACACGGCGACGAAGTGGTCGGAAAGCTTTACACCGCCATGGGCACTCGCATCCATGACCAAGGTCGAGGCGATGATTACATTTCAGTAATTGCTGAGGCGCTTGCTGAATGTGATTTACCGGCAGATTTGATTACTGCTGCAGACTCAACGGATTTTGATGCAGCCCTAAAGAAGAGCCATCACGAAGGTATGGATCCAGTTGGCATGGATGTTGGCACACCTGTGATCCACGTCAATGGAACTGCGTTGTTTGGACCCGTAGTGTCACCAATTCCACGTGGTGAAGCAGCCGGCAAGCTTTGGGATGGGGTAGTTCTCGTTTCAGGCACTGACGGCTTCTTTGAATTAAAGCGAACTCGCACCAGAGATCCAATTTTCGATTAAGTTTTGCTCAACGACAATTAAGAGGTAAACATGCGCGTTCATTTAGCTACTGATCATGCTGGACTTGAATTCAAAGACGCACTGACACAGCACTTAACTAGTAAGGGCTATGAAGTTGTAGATCATGGCGCATATGAATATGACGCAGAAGATGATTACCCAGCGTTCTGCATTGCAGCGGCTGAAGCAGTAGCTGCTGAGCCTGGTTCTTTAGGTGTCGTATTCGGTGGCTCAGGAAATGGCGAACAAATTGCAGCAAACAAAGTTAAGGGCGTTCGTGCTGCACTTGCTTGGAGTATTGCCACCGCTCAACTAGCTAAAGAACACAATGACGCAAACGTTGTTGGCATAGGTGCGCGACAGCATTCTCAAGAAGAAGCATTTGCAATCATCGAAGCCTTTTTGGAAACTCCATTTAGCCAGGCTGAGCGTCACATTCGACGCATTGGCCAAATTGGTGACTACGAATCCCGCTAGTGGTTACAAGTGCAAGGTTGAGTTTGATCACCGTTGCATCGCAAGCAAGTTGCCATTGAAGGTGCCACATCCATTGCTGGGCTGCGCTTGAAGAATCCTGTTGGCTTGAGCATGAATCCAATTCGCTCTACCGGCATAACTGGCCAGTCCTCGAGTCTTGGAATGTGATTGACGCCAAAGACGTACCACATCACAACATCTGTGTTAATGAGATTTCGATTCTGCTTAGTCCAACTAGGCAGTCCAGCACCACCTTCATGTTGAAATGGATATTCGCCAGCAGGATATCTTTCTTGCCTGCGGTTAGGTGTCACCCAAAGATGTTGATACATGAACCCCGCCCGCTTGCCGATAACAGAATCCGGAGAGGCGAGTGGGAATGAGTTTCCTTCGGGAACTAACTTGAATCCAACCGATTTGTTCATGTGGTTCTTCTTGTTGGGATTTACGATCTTCCAATATCTGCTGGTCTTCAAGTTCAGCATTCGCCCTGACATGCCTTCATTTTCAATTGGTGTCTCTTGTGTTATGTAGGCACCACCATGAATATTCTCTGGTCCCATTTCTTTTGCAACTGAATCAACTTCGATTACGGTGTTTTTCTCACCATCAACATCGAGGTCCAGGCGCGCACAAAAAGTATGTTGATGGTACGGAGCCCACAGGCCAGGTTCAATTTCTGTAGCAGATGGATGATCAACGCCAGGGGTGTCTGAAAGCGTTAACACAATTCCCGTTAGCTTGGCTTCAAACTCAATGGAGCCATCTTGGTAGAAGTACCAAAAATATCCATATTCGTAATTGTTAATTGTGACGATTGACGAAACTACAAAGCGTCGACCTCGTCGTACTTCCACGTGACCATCAATATCGACGTGCTTCCACAAAATGCCATGGTCCTCTTCATGCATACAAATAGCATTTTTAATTTCCCGGACATCACCCTCGGGAGTTAGAAGGTGGACATCTTTATACAAGATTTCGCCGAGGCAGTCACAACCGAGTGTTAGGGAGTTGGTGTAACTACCAAGACCAAACTCACCTGTGTCGAAAGCATTCTTGCGATAAGTACCTTGACTTGGATCACCATAAGGAATTACGAGTTCAGCTATCGACATGCGATAACCAATTCGTCGCTCAACGCCATTGTCATCAAAGCGAACATCATGAATTACTAAACCTTCACGATGATCCCAGCCCACACGAAAGTTCCAGCGTTCCCAGCCAACGTTCCAGCCATTAACCGTGCAGGAAGCTCCATCTTTTTGAACAATCTGCAGATCATTCAATTTCACTCCACCACCGGTTTGGGAAAGTCGGTAGTCACCTGGTGTCATCGGGATTGGAGTCACGCCACTATCTTCAATGTCAATTACTTCTTCAGATTCCAAATCAACAATTGCGTACAGCCCATTTATCGGGTGTGCGTACACATTTGATTCTGGAGTTGGCCGTAACCACATTGGTGTCCAAACTAACCTCTTGCCATTGTCAAGGTGCTTAGGAATTTGCGCGCCAATTGGCCAGGTCTCGACATAGACCTGGGTATCAGGATCGGTTATGCCTCGCAGCTTTAAAGCATCACGAACGCGAGTGTCTTTAAGAACTGCCTTTACCGCTAGTGCCGACTCAGTCATGACAACTGGAGCTTTTGCGCCAGAGATCAAAGTCCAACTGATTGCAGCGCCATTTGTGGTGAGCACGCCTTCATAAACTTCCGAAGTTGGTCGATGCAGAAATGAGATGCGAACTGCTCGTTCAAGGCTTGATTGCGGGGTCCAACCAAGTACCTCGGCTTTAGACGGCTCTGCCAATTGGCAGGTGAGCAAAAAGTATTTTGAGTCAATGCCCCAAAGATCACGGGCATGCTGCATGACCGTTTCCAGTTCGGTTTTTGATAACGGATCAAGAGGATGTGCTGCAGTTAGGGACATTAAATAAGTCTATTCAAGAGTATGAAACTTGGCTGGGGAGTCTTGGCTGTTCGTCGCGCGAAGGCATATACGAGCGGGTGACCGGGATCGAACCGGCATGGCCAGCTTGGAAGGCTGGGGCTCTACCATTGAGCTACACCCGCGATGCCAATCTTTCAATTGGACAGATTTAGAGTATCGCATAATTTCTACTAGAATCGAACAGCAAGATCGGGGCGTAGCGTAGTGGCTAGCGCGCCTGCTTTGGGAGCAGGAGAC
>JALRCB010000050.1 GCA_023257525.1 Candidatus Nanopelagicales bacterium | reverse complement strand
TCGCATATGGGTAAGGTGCGAATCTTGGGTGCTGGTGCTTACGCATTTGCAAACAGTGTCTTTACCAACGACTTAGATCGAATCAAGCCAGGACAAGCGCAGTACTCGATGCTTTGCAATGACACTGGCGGCGTTATTGACGATTTGATTGTGTACCTCGTAAGCGATGAAGAAGTTCGCTTCATTCCAAATGCAGGTAACGCCAGCACAGTAGTTGCGCATCTAGAGAAGATCGCACCAGCTGGAATTGTGATTGAGAATAATCACTTGAAGCAAGGAATTATTGCAGTTCAAGGACCGAGTGCTAACAAAGTTGTCAGCGCACTTGGCCTACCGACCGATCATGACTACATGGCATTTGCAGATGCGAAGTGGAATGGTTTTGACGTGAGTATTTGCCGCACTGGTTACACTGGTGAACCAGGCTATGAATTAGTTATCGAAAATGCTGGCTTAGTCGAAATCTGGAGTGCCTTACTTAGCACTGGCGCTGAGCTTGGAATCCTGCCATGTGGTTTAGGTGCTCGCGATACTTTGCGAACTGAAATGGGCTACGTACTTCACGGCCAAGACATCAGCCCAGACATCAGTCCAGTTCAAGCTCGAACTGGCTGGGCAGTTGGCTGGAATAAGCCGGAGTTTTCTGGCAAGGATGCACTGGCTGCAGAAAAAGCTGCTGGTGCAAAGCGAGTTGCTTGGGGATTGCTCGCTACTGGCCGAGGAATTCCACGTAGCCACATGCAAGTAAAGAATTCAAGTGGTGAAGTTGTTGGGGAAACGACAAGTGGAACTTTCTCACCAACATTGCAAAAGGGAATTGCCTTGGCACTTCTGTCACCTGATGTAGCAGCGGGCGACACCTTGTTAATTGACGTTCGCGGCAGAGATCTAGAAGTGGTTGTAACGAAGCCACCGTTTGTGGATTCAACTACTAAGTGACTACTTACTGCGCTCTGGAATAACAACAGGTCCAGATTCGTGGGTTATTACAGTAACTTTTGCGCCGTAATGCTTTGCAATGTTTTCCGGCGTTAACACTGACTCAGCAGAACCCGACACAACTACGTTTCCTTCAGCCAAAAGCAGCAAGCGATCTGGGTATAGACCAGAGACAGTCAGATCATGCATAGTCGAGATAACCGCAATCTTCTTTTCCTTACGCAGCCTGTCAATAAGCTCAAGCACTTCTTGCTGGTACCCAACGTCAAGAGCGGTTGTTGGCTCATCGAGCAGAATTATTGGACTTGCCTGGGTGAGTGCTCTGGCAATTGCCACTCGCTGACGTTCGCCACCTGAGAGAGTTGCGACATCACGGTCAATGAAGTTATCTAAATCCAATTCGGAAATTACATAATGAGCGATCTCTAGATCTTTTGGAGACTCTGTTGCCAGCATCTTTAAATGAGCGGTTCGCCCGAGAAGTACATAATCAAAAACTCGCATTCCGGCTGGCATTACGGGTTCTTGTGCAACGTATGCGATCCAACAAGCGCGATCCCGCTCGGAGAGCTCGCGTACATTGGATCCATCGATCAAGATTTTACCAGTTGATGGAATGATTCCTGCGAGTGACTTAAGTAGCGATGATTTGCCAGCCCCATTTGGACCGATGATGCAAACCCATTGCCCAACACTGACTTCAAGTTCAATGTTGTTCACGATCATTTTTCGATCCAATTCAACATGCAAACCGCGAACACTTAACGTTGTCATGTCACAGATCCGTTCTTACTTGAACCAAGTACAAATAGAAAGAATGGTGCACCAAGCAGAGCGGTCACAACACCGATTGATATTTCTTGTGGTGCTAAAATTGTACGGGCCAAAATGTCTGCTAGAACTAAAAAGACCCCACCATAGATGATGGATAGTGGTAACAAGATTCGATATGAGTTGCCAACTATCAAGCGAAGAATGTGCGGAACGATGATTCCCACGAATCCAATTAGTCCAGTGACTGCAACAGCGGCTGCAGTCCCAAGCGATGCCGCAACAATAATTGCACCACGAGCTCTGGCAACAGGTAGCCCCATGGTTAGCGCCTCTTCGTCACCGACTGCAAAGACATCTAGAACTCGTCTATACCTAAGCAGAATGATTATGCAAACAAGAATGTAAGGCGTAATGATTGCCAAATCATTCCAACCTGAAGTTGAGAGTCTGCCCAAAACCCAGGCATAGATTTCGCGAATCTTGTCAGTGTTTTGTTGCTGTAACAAAGTTTGGATTGCAGTTAGAAGACTTGCAACGGCAACTCCGGCCAAGATCAGTGCAGTAGAGGATCTTCCGGCTATTGCAGATCTACCGAGGGAATATGTGAGTATTACTGCACCGAGCGCGCCAGCAAATGCTGCCAAAGGCAAGAGGATTCGGGAACTTCCTGAACCATTGAAAATCGCAATAGTTGCACCGAGACCGGCACCGGCGGAGACACCCAATAGATAAGGATCAGCTAACGGATTTCGAAATGTTCCTTGATATGCACAACCAGCGCTGGCAAGCATTGCGCCAACCACAAAAGCCAGCAATACCCGTGGCAGTCGAAGTTGCCAAATAATGGTTGACTCAGAACCCGTTGAATTTGAAACAGTTCCAAATAGATTGCTAGATATTTCAGACCAGATAGTTAATGGCGCCAGCGAAACTGCGCCAATTGATACTCCAAGAGTCAAAGTAAGCAGAACAGCGACAGCACCAATTACCCAAGCAAACGGGGTAATCTTTCGTGCTGTCGCTGTTCTCATGTTTATCTACTTGCTCTCGTTTCCTATTTAGCTGTAACCGTTAGGACGCCATCAACGATTGCTTTCACAAAGTCAACCGTGCGCGGACCCCAACGGGAAGCAACATCGTCATCAAGCTCGACGACGCTGTTATTTGCAATTGCCGACAAGCCTTCAAAACCTGGGCGCTGCGCCAAAGTTTCTGCAGTTTGGCCACAGCACTTGGTGTCCGCTAGGAACACAATCGCAGGGTCTGCGTCCACTATGAACTCAGGGGATAGCTGCGGGTAACCGCTGGCTGCATCAGCTGCAGTATCAGCAATGTTTGTTAATCCAGCTAAGGCATAGACCGAGCCAATGAAGGTTGCAGAGGTAACAGTGTAAAGAGTGTTATCCAACTCATGGAAGTAAGTAAGACCTGCTGCTTCGGCTGGAACCTGCGCGATAGCCGCGTCAATATCTGACTTCATCTGAGAAGTTAACTCTTCAGCTTTGGCTGATTGACCAGTTGCGGTTCCAAGTTCGGCAATTTGCAAGTAGGTGTCATCCAGTGTTGCCGCGGCATATTGCACCAACACTGGAATTTCAGCTGCAGTTAACGCAGCAACAATTCCGTCGACATCAAAGCTAACAACAACTAGATCGGGGGATAACGCCACAATTGATTCCAAGTTTGGCGTAAATCCTGAGAGATCAGAGATTGGCGCTTCTGCAGGGTAGTTCGATTGATCATCAACTGCGATAACTTGATCGCCAGCATCGATTGCGAACAAGATCTCAGTTGCAGTTGGGGATAGCGAGATGATCGCATCTGGTTGCTCTGGAATTACAACAGAAGTTCCGTTGTTTTCAATGGTTACCGGAAAGCTAGCTGCAACTGTTGGCGCAGCACTTTCAACTGACGACGTATTTGATTGGCCACAAGCAGTTAGCAACAGTGCACTAACTGCTACGACCACATGGATTTTCTTAAACATATATCTCCTTGTGTGGTCGAAGAAATATCCGACTCAGCACACACAAGGTGTGATTCGGCGAACTCTTCCTCGAGAGTTTTTACGAAAACCGAGTTCCCAGGCGACCTGACTTATGACCTTTCGATCACTTCACAGTTGCGGGACAGCGCCGGAATTTCACCGGACTTCGCTGGTAACGCGGTATCAGGAGGTTAGCACAGAGCTAACTTGATATTGCAAGCCCTTACGAGAAAGAAACTAAAGTCTTTACTCAGCTGGCTTGAGAGACATCGGACCATAAACTTCACGGTCATCTTCATAAAGCGTGACAGCTTCAACTCCGCCAGCAAGTAACTCTTCCCAAGACTGTCCGATGTATGCCTCGGCATCTGCTTGGGTTGGAAATGGAGTGACAACAGCTTCAGCAGGTAGGGAAGGAGACGGTGAGCCATCTTCGTTTTGGTATATCCAAGTCCAAGCCATTACAAACTCGCTTTCTGTTAACTACTTATCCTTTTTAATCTTAGGTGTAATTGGCGCGCCACCGGCTTTGATGCGTGGTGGTGGGATACGGAACCTACGAAGTTGCAGGGCTCTAAGCACGCCGTAAGAAACTGCTCCCTTACGATCGGATTTTTCTGGGTAATCCTTTCGAAGTGATCGGCCTAAAAGAATGCCAACCAAGATCGTGTCAAGAACTACAAGTAATAAAACGCTGGTCCAGACATAAACCACAGTGGTTTGAACCGTTGGATTGTTAACTAGTCCGAGAAGTAAAACTACAAATGCGAATGGCACAAAGAATTCACCAACAGTGCGACGACGATCGATGTAGTCGCGTACCTGAGCTTTAACGGGACCAGCATCGCGGCGAGGGAAATACGCAGGATCACCAGCCATTAAGCCGGCTCGAGACTTAGCGCGAGCCTCACGATCTCTATCCCGGGCAGCCTTGCGAGCAGCCTTTGGATCCTTTGGAACGCTTATGCCTTGCTTGCGGGCAGATTCAGCTTCTTTGCGCTTAGGCGTAGGTCGGCCTTTACCTGATTCGCTAGCTCCAGTTTCGCCCGTGGTCTCTTCGTTGCTCATACCCGTAATGCTAACTTACGACCATGCGCGTTTTAGTAAGCCCAGACTGTTTCACGGGCACATTAACTTCAGTCGAGGCGGCAACTGCAATCCGGGACGGCTGGCTCAAAGAGCATCCCGAAGACGAAGTTGTTATCGCGCCGTTATCAGATGGTGGACCAGGTTTTGTTGGTGGACTTCACGCAGTTTTAGGTGGCGAACTTATAACTGCAATTGTCACTGGTCCGTTAGGTGAAAAGACGCCAGCACAGTTTTTATTACGTGGCAATGAAGCTTGGATCGAATCTGCCCAAGCTTGTGGCCTTCATTTAGTCGCAGCAGATAAGCGGGATCCAAGAATTACTTCAACTTATGGTGTGGGCGAACTGATTTCTACCGCAATTGATAGAGGAGCCAAAACAATCACCGTTGGGCTTGGCGGAAGTGGAACTAACGACGCTGGAGCTGGAATGCTCGCGGCTCTTGGCGCAACAGCTGATGGCGAACTTGCTACTGGTGGCGCGAAATTAAAGTCACTGTCGAAAGTCGATTTAAGCGCAGCACTTGAAAAGATTTCTGACATTGAGTTAATTGCGGCGAGCGATGTTGATAATCCTTTATTAGGACTACGTGGTGCTACGGCAGTTTTTGGACCACAAAAAGGCGCCGATGATTTTGCCGTTATGGAACTTGAAGGCGCATTGGAAAACTTTGCAGCACTATGCGGTCGCAGAAGTGACGGGAAAGACCCAGCAGTTGCACTTGGCGCCGGCGCAGCAGGAGGACTTGGTTATGGTCTACTTCTATTGGGTGGAACCAGAGTTGCTGGCATTGAAACTGTGCTTGAAATTGTGAATTTGGACGATGAGATCAACAAAGCTGATTTAGTAATCACTGGCGAAGGCTGTCTGGATGATCAAAGTCTTCACGGCAAAGTCATTGCAGGCGTGGCAAGTCATGCCGCAGCGCTTGGCAAACCGTGCGTAGCCCTGGCTGGGGAAGTCCGACTTGGTAAACGCGAATGCGCAACGGCTGGAATCGACTCGGCTTACTCAATGAGTGAATTCGCTGGCCGCGAACGCTCTATGGCAATGCCCGCTGAAGTCCTGTCTGAAGTTTCGGCCCGGATGTCTCAGACCTGGGGACGCAGGTAGTTTTAGATTCAAATATCGCTATTTTGGCAAGAGTGACGTAGCCTAGAGATAGCAACGGTGACACCGAGCGTTGAGCAGTCCTCAGCTAGAAACTGAGGCAACTAAGGAGAATCATGACAACTGAAACTGCACAAGAAAGCAGTGTTGTAATCACAGAAACTGCTGCCGTAAAGGTACGAACATTGCTTGACCAAGAAGGTCGCGATGATTTAAACCTGCGTATTGCGGTTCAGCCTGGTGGTTGTTCTGGACTTCGCTACCAACTTTATTTCGATGATCGCGCTCTAGAGGGTGACACAGTTACTGAGTTTGGTGCCGAAAAAGTTAAGGTTGTAACCGACAAAATGAGTACCCCATATTTGATGGGTGCCACAATTGATTTTGTTGACACCATTGAGAAGCAGGGCTTCACAATTGATAACCCGAATGCTGGCTCATCTTGCGCCTGCGGAGATTCATTCAGTTAGGCCTTCAACAAAATAGATTTGACCAAAATCCACCCCTACCTCGGTAGGGGTGGATTTTTTTGTTAGGCTCTCCGATTGTGCGCATAGCGATAACTGGATCAGTTGCAACTGACCACTTGATGACCTTTCCGGGCCTATTTAATGATTCATTAATGGCAGACCAGTTACACAATGTGTCACTGTCATTTTTAGTCGATGATTTACAAATCCGTCGCGGTGGTGTTGCGGCAAACATTGGCTTTGGCATGGGAGTCCTAGGAGGCAACCCAATCCTGGTTGCTGCTGTCGGATCAGACTTTGCGGACTACCAATCTTGGCTTGAAGCCCATGGCGTTGAGTGCAGTCATGTTCACATTTCTAAAACTGCACACACAGCAAGATTTATGTGCACAACCGATCAAGAACAAAATCAGATTGCTTCGTTTTATCCAGGTGCCATGAGCGAGTCGATTGAACTGGAAATAGCAAAGATTTCGGAAAAAGTTGGCGGCATAGATCTAGTTTTGATTGGCGCAGACGATCCTGCCGCAATGACCAAGCACACAGTTGCATGCAAGACACTCGGAATCCCTTTCATT
>JALRCB010000004.1 GCA_023257525.1 Candidatus Nanopelagicales bacterium | reverse complement strand
CCGAAAATTACTCCAAGTAACGTTTACCCAACCAAGTCGGGCGAAATGCTTTTGATCGCCGCAAACATGGACACAGTATTTAAGCGTCTTGCTCATGCAATGGGTAAGCCAGAACTTGCTGATGATCCAAAGTATGCAACTCACATTGCACGAGGCGACAATACCGAAGAACTTGACGCCATGATCGCTGACTGGAGCCGGACCTGGGAAATGAAGGACTTGATCAATCACTTGATCGAAGAAGAAGTTCCGCATGGCTTGGTTTACACCGCAAAAGACATGATCGCCGACCCACACATTCAAGCTCGTGAGTCGATTATCAATGTTGATGTTCCCGGTGTTGGCGAATTCCCAATGCAGAACATCTTCCCGTTCTTCTCAGATACCAAGCCATCAATTCGTTGGAGCGGTCCAGCTCATGGCGAGCACACTGACGAAGTTTATGGAGATCTACTTGGTTACGACGCTGCAAAGTTAGCTGACTTGCGATCCCGAGGAATCATTAAGTAAATAATCGTTACTGGGTTTTGTTCAAACCCAGTTTTATTCGACGGAGATTTACTTGTACATCCAGGAATAAATCTCTGGACGACGATCATTCCAAACTGGCCAGTCTTTGCGCGCCTTGGCAAGTAATGACATGTCTAACTCGGCATGAATGATTTCTGGGTAGTTGTGCCCACCAGCTTCAGCCAGAACTTCACCAGTTGGAGCAATAACACAAGACCGACCAAAGAAGTCGTGCGTCTTTCCACCGCAAGTTTCTTCGCCCGAACGATTTGAAGCGATGACAAATACGCCCATTTCCATGGCGCGTAGTCGAAGGTCATCGATGAACAACGATTCACGCCAACCCAAAGACGACACCGCAAGCAAAACAACATCAGCACCAAGTGCGCGGTTCGCCATCCATGGCTCAGAGAATGCACGGTCGTAACAAATCAAGGCACCGGTTGAAACTCCGTCAATATCGAAATTCATTGGGCCAGGTCCTGCAGTGCAGTATTCATCTTCATGCACATCAAGTGTTGGCATGTGCACCGAAGGAGCAGTTAATTTGCGGAACGCTGGGTAGGTTTTTCCATCGTGAGTTTTGCCATGAACAACTTCACCGTTGCGATTAAGAATTACCAAAGAGTTGTATCGAACATCGTTGTCTAATTCGTACATGCCAAAACCAAGAGCTGTGTTGTGATCCTTTGCGAACTTTGCAAATGCCGCAGTCGAAGCGCCACCGACTACTGGCTCAGCCCAGTCGCGATACTTCGGACTCTTATCGCCCGCCGCAAAGTAAGGAGTAGTCGCAAGCTCGGGAAGTAGAATCAAGTCAGGATTTGTGGTTGCTGCCTGTTTGGATAATTCGAGCAACATGGCAACGTTTTCTGACACATCTTGCGTGCAATTGCCACTCTGAACTACTGAAACCTTCACAGATCCTCCTGAATTGAATATGTGCCCAAACTAATGGACTTTCCTCCACTTCGTATACAAATTCCAAACAATGCCCGATTTGGGCAGCTCCAGAGAGTTCGAACATTTGCCCCAATGCGCCCAAAAAGTAGCCCAATTCCCTGAAAAGTCCGATTTTATTGGGGAAATTGGAAAAGACCGTTATCTGAATGTTGTATACAAAGTTCCCAATTAGTCCTGCGCTGGCGCCATTTTTCCCCCAGACTTAATCTCATCGGAAGTCGTTCCTTGGGATGATTTAAGCCGAAGCAATAGGGAGATTAAGTGTCACAAACCGTTTCGTTACGCCGGCTAAATTTGCGACGTAAAGGCAGCAAGGACAACACCAGTGCTGCGGTTTCAACAAGTTACCGGATTCAGGCTTATGCAATTTTGGTTGCTTGGTTCGTGCTCTTTGCCGTCTTCAGCTTGCTGCTTCCAGAAGTGTTCCCAACTTGGCAAAACGTAACTTCGATTGCAAATCAAAAAGCCGCAACTGTTTTGTTGACCCTTGGTTTGGTATTCGCACTTTCTGCCGGTGAATTTGATCTTTCGATTGGGGGCGCCGTTTCATTGGGTGCTGCGATTCCTGCCTGGCTTGCGACCAAGCATGGCATTTCACTTCCAGTTGCAATCTTGATTGCGCTGGCTTTCGCAGCGGTGTTTGGCCTTATCAATGGCTTACTAAGTGTGAAGGGAAAAATTCCATCACTAGTTGTAACGCTGGGAACAGGTACGGCACTCGGCGGCATGGTTAGTGGCCTCGCGGGTAATACGACTTTGAGCGTTCAAACCTTTTCATTCGTAGCTCTTGTAAAGACTCGTATCTTTGGTTTTTACGCCGCCTTCTGGTTCATGCTGATTTTGGCGTTCATTGCTTGGTACATCCTGGAACATACTCCAATTGGTCGTCAGCTTTACTTCGTAGGTCAGGGTCGCGAAGTTGCTCGCTTGGCTGGAATTCGCACCAACGCTTATCGCTATTACTCCTTGATTGCTTGCTCAACTTTGGCAGCTCTTGCTGGCGCCATGGTTTTAACTACTGCAGGTGCTGCACAATCCAGCATCGGCAAGTCATATGTGTTGCCTGCGTTCGCGGCAGCATTCTTAGGTTCAACTGCAATTAGGCCAGGACGTTTCAACGTCTGGGGCACGGTTGTGGCTGTATATTTCCTCGAAACCGGAATCACGGGCTTACAGCTCAAGGGCTTCGAGGTTTGGATTACAGATGTGTTCTACGGACTCGCGCTTGTTATTGGCGTGCTCGTAGCCACGGTGGCATCCAACCTTCGGTCGCGGTCGAGTGACTGAATCAAAACAACGGGAAAGGTACGTCTAATGCAAGCAAAAAAGAAAATGCGTTTCGGCTTCGTAGCCGCCGCACTTGCTGCTGGACTAGTTTTGAGCGGTTGCTCAAGCTCGTCTGAAGAAGCAGCACCTACCGAGGCTGCTAGCGCACCTGCGGCTGCCGATGGCTTAGCAACAGCGAAGGCAGCATACGATGCCGCACTTGCTGCTTCTTTGACATTTGCATACCCAGGTGATGCGTTTGATGCTTCAGCTGCTTCTGGCAAGAAGGTTGCGATGATTTCGATCAACGACCAAATTCCAGTTCTAAAGCAGTGGACAGACACAATTGCAGCTGGTCTTGAAAGCCAGGGTGTAACTATTACCCAAAAGAGCGATGCAGGTGGCGTTATCGATCCACTACCTAAGTTCTTCGCACAGGCAGTAACTGACCAGGTTGACCTAATCGTCACCAACGCAGTTCCAGCTGCACTTATCCCGCTAGCTGACTTGGGTGACATTCCAGTAATGACAACCAACCAGACTGCAGCCCCAGGTGTTGCAGTTGCTGACGGTATTGCTGCTGATCCATCATTCGATTACACACTTGCAGCTAGCTTGATGGCTGACTGGTTCTGTGTAACTGGTGAAGGTGTCGGCAACGCAGTTGTTTGGGGTTCTGAAGGCCAAGCCTCCAGCCCAATCATGATTGACACAATTAAGGCGCGTGTGGCAGAAGTTTGCCCAGACGCCAAGGTTGATTACCAGGATGCTCCACTTGCAACTTGGTTCGATGGAACACTTGATGGTGTTGCAAAGAACGCTGTTACAGCAGACCCAACCATCACTCACTTGATGCCAATCTACGACGGCATGACTATCGCTACTGGCGCTGGTCTTGACGCTGCAGGTTCAGCCGCAATTCAGTCGTCATTCAACATGACTCCTGCTGTTGCCGCTGGTATCGGTACAAGTTCAGTAAAGATGGACGTCGGTTGTCCAAATGACTGGTTCTCATACGCAACTGCAGACGCAGCACTACGTATCTTGACCGGAAATGCAGTTCCAGATAACTACGGAATCACCTGCAAGGTATTCGATGAATCCAACATTGGTTCAATCGATACTTCTGTTGAAAATTCAGTTAACTGGTACGGCATTGACTTTGCAGCAGAGTTCGCAAAGTTCTGGACCGCTAGCTAGTAATTAGTTGTGACTGGTTGGAGTCAGAAATGACTCCAACCAGTCACTCTCTTCTTTAAGACCGCAAGTGTAGATTTTTTAAAGTAATTGATCGCGTAGGAGTCAAAAGTGGCTGAAGAAACTGGCGTAAGCCCAGTCCTTGAGTTCACAAATCTGTCCAAAACTTTTGGACCGACCAAAGCGCTATCTAATGTTGATTTTGACGTACGTCCCGGAGAAATTCATGGCCTGGTAGGTCGCAATGGTTCTGGTAAATCAACACTCATAAAAGTTTTAAGTGGCTTCCATGAGCCTGACCGCGGAACCAAATTAGTTTTACGCGGCGAAAATATTGAACTACCACTTCGTGGCAGCGATGCTGCGCAACTTGGCATGGTGTTCGTTCACCAAGACCTAGGTTTGGTTCCGGCTTTTAGCATTTTAGAAAACTTGCGCCTGGGAACTTGGCGCCGTGGCGGTCTTTCTAAAATTCCTTGGGCTGACGAAAAAAGCGCAGTTGCATATCAGCTGTCACAGTTCGGACTCAAATGGGATCCGTTAACTCCTGTAGGAGCACTTCCTCCAGTTGACCGTGCAATCGTGGCTATCGCTCGCGCCATCCGTGAAATTGCAACCAATCCTGAGGGCCACGTTCTAGTTCTCGACGAACCAACCGCTTATCTGCCAAGTGAATCGGTAGACAAGCTTTTTGATGCAGTAAAGAAAGTAACTCGTCAGGGAACAGGCGTAGTTTTCATCAGTCACCGAACTGATGAAATTTTGAATTTAACCGATCGAATTTCAGTACTTCGCGATGGCCGCAAGGTTGCCACCGTAAATACCAAGGAAACAAAAGAAGCTGATCTTGTCGCAATGATTCTTGGTCAGTCGCTAAATGCGTTCTACCCAGATCATGTGCCAACTCCGTCTAAGGAAGTTGTGCTGCAAACCAAGAACATGGCTGCTGGCACAATTCCAAAACTAAACATCACACTTCGTCGTGGTGAAGTACTTGGCATGACTGGTCTGATGGGTGCAGGTCACGATCAAGTTCCTTATGCGCTATTCGGTGCGATTGAGCACTCTGACGGTACGATCACAATTAAGAACAAGAAGTATGAAAAAGAAGAGTTAAGTCCGCGTAAGGCTGTTGATGCTGGCGTTGCTCTGCTGCCTGGAGACCGTACCGGTGCAAGTGGAGTACTCCTTGCAACTCTTACTGACAACGTTGGTATGCCAGTACTTAGTAAGTACTTCACAGCAGGACGTTTGCGTAAGAATAAGTTAAAGAAAGATGTTGGCGAATTACTTCGTCGCTTTGATGTTAAGCCGCCGGTTCCAGGCATCGAGTTACGTAAACTTTCTGGCGGAAATCAACAGAAGGCGCTGTTGGCTAAGTGGATCCAAATTAAGCCAGATGTACTTTTGTTACACGAACCAACTCAAGGCGTTGACGTAGGTAGTAAGGCTGCGATCTTTGAAAAGATTGCCGATGCCGCTCGTGCTGGCTCTGGTGTAGTCGTTGCTTCGGCAGAACATGAAGACTTGGCGAACATTTGTAACCGCGTACTCATCTTTGCTGAAGGTAAAGTTGTTGCTGAGTTAACTGGCCGAGAGTTAACACCAGAAAAGATTGTTGAATTAAGTTACCTAGGTACTCGTAAGGGCGGCGGCATTAAGCGCGGCTTCGTCTGGCGTCCGCACATGAACGGCCTCAAGGGTCCTTACCTTCACGTCACTCGTAACTACACCTGGTCGCCGCACAAGATTGGCTACAAGACTGAAGTTGAATGGCCAACTCCAGCACCGCCAGCTGTTCAGTACGAGAAGCAGCCATCCACATTTGTTTGGTCGCCACATTCAGTTGGATTTGTTAAGCGCGAATTCCGCTGGTTCCCACACACAATTGGTGTACAGAACACTCCAATGCCTTACCCGGGTCCACGCCAAGTCAAGGTGGAACGTGAATTCACGTTGGTTCCAACTGGTGAACTAAGTTCCTTCTTCGTCTGGCGTCCGCACTACGTTGGCAACAACGAACCGGTTTACTTGGGTCCAAAGGACGCTGACAAGTGGAAGGTTGAGCTAGCTGCATCATTGGCAGCAATGGTTGCCCGCGGCGAGATCACCTCAATTGTTGCCGACAAGATGGCTAAGGCTGCTGGAGTCACAGTTGGTCAGGCTCAGGATCTTAAGGTGACTATCGAGTTAGATGTTCGCACCCGAAACAAGGGCAATCTATCTGACATCGATCGCTTGAAGTTTGCGTTGTTAAACCTGGATCAAAACTTGGTTGATGTTAATGGAGTCAGAATTACTGATGTGAGCCTGCAGGCTAGCGAGTCTTAAACCTTTTCCAAAATCTTGAAGTTTGCAACTACTGATTGAGCCCAGAAACTGGCATCAAATTCTTGAATTTTATTCTTTAGTTCAAATGACATTTTTCTACGTGATTCTGTACTTAAGGTACGCGCCTCCAACAGGGCAGTCGCGATACCAGTCGCATTGAGCTCCTCGGCAATGATGCAGAAATCTTCAAGTTCAGCCATAGCGCCAACATACTTGGCGCTGACGATCACACCATTTCGGTCATTCAAGATCGCACCCTCTTTGACTACCAGATTTAGTCCGTCGGCTACAGAGCAAGCAATCAAGTAGTCATAACGAGTTAGTGCCTGACTGGCTCGTTGGTAGTCATTGCCAATGTGGAGTCGGATTGGAGAGTAGTTAAGTGAAAAAAGTTTTGAGTTGCATTGCTCAACTGTTTGAACAATTTCAGAAAGTAGCTCTTGATACATTGGCCATTGTTGTCGAGAAGGCACGACGTATAGGTCTAGGTAACTGCGGGGCGCAGAATCCTCGAATTCCTGTGCAAGCTGAGTAAACGCATTGATACTTGCCAGCGTGTTCTTTATTGGGTCACTTCGAGCAATGTGCACATAGCTGATTTCGTCCTCACGAATGTTTAACAAGTCTTCCGCGCCCAAAGACTGCAGATTCAATTGGTGAACACTAACTGAGACTGGATTAACTTCAAGTTGCACGTTCGCCAGCTCCAATGGCAGGTATGTAATTGCAAAGTTTTCGAATGATTGCAAATCTTTTTGAGTTTGAAATTGAATGACATCTGCAGCCAACATTCCAGAAGCCAAAAATTCCAGAGTCTGGATTCCAGTGTTGCTGCTCGGCGCTGATTTTGGCCAAGGTGTGTGGAGAAAGAATGAAATTTGCTTGCTTGGTTCAAGTTCTCGCAGGGTTAATGGGACTTGGGAGAGTTGGAAATCATTAACAAAGTAGCCGTGATTATCTCCATCGATAGATTCGGCTACCAACGCTTCACTGGTACTTCGGACGGTGTTCAAGTGCTGGCTTAGTTCCGCATCGGCAAGCTCGGGGATTGGTAGGCCATGTAGCAGTGGCCATATGTAGTGCGCACAAAACCAATCGCTCAGATCCAATTCCTTGGAATCGACCTCAGCCAGAAATATGTTGATGTCGTGTTGATGAACCTGATTTGAGATTTTGGAAAATGAGAAATACCGAGGCAGCCCTACTTGGCTCTGGGTAGTTAGGGCTGTCCAATCGATGTTGGCAAATTCGGCGAGTGCAGGCAGAACTCTGGTCAAGCCGCCAACATGTTCAAGGGTTGCAGTTAGATCTGCAGTGTGACCAATTGGAGCCCTACGAGAAAGGACGCCAATCTTGAGTTCACCCTCGGTCACTAAATTCACTTAAGCCTTGCGGGCGCGAACTTCAAGCCGGACATAGTCAAGTGTGTTATCAGTAAGCAATTCTGACATCTTGGCAATCTGGTCGTCATTCCATTCCCGGAATACCAAAGTCTTTAAGTATGTTGCCAGAGTTTCTTTATCAGGAAGTGGTGTTGGATGCGGACGAAGACTTACTTCTATATCAACAAATCCAGCTGCTTTAAGTAACGCCTCAGTATCGGACACATTTGCGTAGTACCAATTAGGGAACTTAATGTTTGGATCAATTTGCGGCACTAAAGCCAGAGTCTTTTCTAAGTTTCCAAAGCCACCACAGTCTGTTGCAAGTCGACCGCCAGGCTTTAAAGCATTGTAGAAATGTTGCCAAACATTGTTGTGATGAGCCAGCCAATGAAGGGCAGCAACTGACATGATCGCATCAACGCTTTCGGCCTCGACGGGAAGCGCTTGATCTAAATCACCTTCCAGGATTAGAACGCGAGAATCATCACCAAATCTGGTTTGGCATTGGTCCAGCATGGTGGTGCTTTGATCAACACAGACCAAGTTGCCATTTGGAAGTTGCGCTAGAGCTAACTGAGCATCTCGTCCAGTTCCACAACCAGCATCAAGTAAGGTCTCGTTGGGCTGCAGGTTCAGCGCTTCAATGGTTCTAATTCCCCATTGTTCGTGAGGTAGCGGTAGGGCGTCATAGGCGACGCCATCCCAGGCTTTCACTTGGCTTCTCCAAAGGCACCAGTTGCCTCAAGCGCTTGGATCTGCTCGTCAGTTAAGTCCAGCAGTTCTTTTAGAACTGAAATGGTGTGCTCGCCGCGCTTTGGAGCGCGTTGATAAGTCTGACGCTTTGGCCCAACGTTAACTGGCGATGCTGGGGTGCGTAGTTTGCCAAAGTATTCATGCTCACTATGAGCAATCATTTCGCGAGCAATTGTGTGCTCTTCTTTGAATGCTTGTTCGATAGTGTTCACAGGCGCGCTTGGTACGCCGGCTGGGACTAATTCTGCTAGCCACTCTGCCGTAGTTCGAGTCTTGAATATGTCATCAAGTTGCGAAACCAAAGCATCACGATTTTCATACCGGACCGTGAAGTTAGCGAAATCTGGATTAGTAGCCAGGTCCGGACGCTTAATAACTTCACACAGGCGCTCATAGAACTTCTCTTTAGCGCAACCAATAACGATCCAGTAGTCCTTAGTCTGAAAAACCTGGAATGGCACTAACGATGGATGCGCAGAATGTGAGTGACGGATTGGTTCGTGGCCACCTGAGAGATGCCAAGCTCCGATGTAGCTAGTCATTGAAAGCGCAGTGTCATAGAGCGATACATCGCAGTCCATGCCAACTCCGTCACGCCTGGCCGCATGAATGCCGCTGACGAGCGCGAGCGCTGCAACGAAGCCTCCAGAGAAGTCAACCAAGGAAAGTCCACTCTTGGTTGGGGGACCATCAGGTTCACCAGTTAGAGACATCCAGCCAGCTAGTCCCTGCAACATGTAGTCATAGCCCGGTTCTTTTGAACGCGGACCACTCATGCCGAAGCCACTTAATGAGCAACAGACAATTGCGGGATTTAGATGCTTTAAGTCGTCATAAGTTATCTTCAACTTCGCAGGAACATCGCCGCGCAAGTTTGAGTAGACAGCATCACTTTGTTTTACTAAGTCTTCGAAAGTGGCGCGGCCAGATGGGGATGAAAGATCTAGCGAGATTGATTCTTTATTGCGATTGAAAGCCTCAAAGAATAGGGAATCTTCTTCATGTGCGTAAGGCGGGACATATCTGCCGACATCACCACCGGAACTTGGGTCTTCAATCTTGATAATGCGCGCTCCAAGGTCAGCAAGATGGACAGTGCCAAATGGTCCTGCTCCGAATTGTTCAAGGGAGAGAACAGTAATTCCTTCTAGGGGGCGTGGCATTTTTATCCTTTTGTTTGTTATTAATTACTTAAAGCTTCGATTTTCCCTGAACCAGGTACAACTTTACCTACCGTGATAAATCCTTGCTCAACCAGTTGAATTTCAAAAGCAGGATCAATACTGGCCAAGAGTCCGCCATTAGTCTGTGGATCAAATAGGGCGGCTTGAGAATGGCTCTGCGTTAAACCCAAGACTTCTCGATCTACGGCATCCCGGTTGCGAGCATCTGCTGAAGTTCGTTTCCCAGAATCAAATAGTGATTGCGCCTGAGGCAAAACAGCCTGCGAAGGCAAGTTCACTTGAGCATTTAGGAATGAGGTTCCGAGCATTTCACTTAGATGGCCGATCAATCCAAATCCAGTTACATCAGTAACTGCGTGGACTGCCGAACCTAATTCAACCAATGAGTTGCGGGCACGTAAGTTTGAAACTTTCATTTGCTCTAGGGCGAGTTCTTCATCACTTTGCGCGCGCGTTGAAAGTAGGACTCCAACACCCAATGGCTTAGAAAGCATTAGCAAGTCACCATCGGCCATTCCAGATTTACGCCAGATCTCATTCGGGTGAACGTAGCCAGTAGCGGCTAAACCAAAAATTGGCTCAGCAATCCGTACTGTGTGGCCACCAAGAATTTCAACTCCGGCTTCCTTGCAAGCTAGTGCTGCTCCAGAAACACATGCTGAGATTTCCGAATCAGCTATTTCTTTTGGAAAGCCACAAACCAATAGCGCCGTTTTTGCTAATCCACCCATGGCATAAATGTCAGAAAGTGAATTCAGCGCACTTACGTAACCGTATTCAAAGGCATCGCTTACAACGGGAGGAAAGAAGTCAATAGTTGTTATGAGTGATGTAGTTTCGTTGATTGCGGTAACGGCTGCATCATCAGGGGCCGCAAGACCAACAAGGGTGTCGATACCTTGCTGGTCGTAAGCCGCAGACCGAAGCAACTTCAGCAGGGATGCATCTGCTTTTGCAGCACAGCCCCCGCATGAAGTTAAGTCCCTAAGACTTAAGCCCGTTACATCAAGTGTCATTTAGTTGTTAAGGCCTCAACAAAGTCACGTGAGTTCTTAGTTGTTGGCAGTGACATGACTGCATTTAGCACTCGATCTGCAACTTCAGTTCCAGCAACTAATGAAACATTGTCACGGAACTTAGTTTCAACATCACTTACCGATAGTGGACGTTCATCAGCGCCGCGATTTATGTCTTCGCGCTTACGAAGCGTGCGGCCATCCTTAGTCTGAATGATTACTTCGCCATGGAAGTACTTAGGGAAGGTTGGATTTGGATCATTTTGGTAGGAAACCTTTGCGGCCAATTCCAGCAACTCAGGGTCAACTAAGCAATCATCATCAAGGTCTGCCAAAGTAAAGCGACGCTTTGCAATGGCGGTAGCAACGATGAATGGCAATGAGAATTTAGCGTCGTAATCACTGCGTGGAGTTAGCTTTGCCTGTGCTGGTTCGCAAACCACAGGAACAACTTGTGCTGGCACAATCGTGGTCACAGATTCGATGTCTGCAGCCGTTAGGTTGTTTTCCGTTGCAAGTTCAATTGCAATATCAATACAGGCATGTGTGAAGTGACATGCTGCGTAAGGCTTAATTGCCACTCGCATCAATTCCCAAGCTGAACCCAAGTCAGCAGCTACTGCATCCATCTTTAGGTCATGGCCTGTTGGAGTATGGGTTGTGTAGAGACCAAATCGACCTTCGTAGATTGCTAGTGGTGCTTCAAACTTTGCTTTGGCAAGTTCCGCAGCAGTGATACCTGAAACCGCAGCCCAACCTGGATGCAGGCGCTTAGTCCAAGCACCGGTTTCTAAGAACTCCATAGAACCGGAAGCTAATGACCCAACAATTCCTTGAGCGCTGGCGATACCGTGCGCATCAAGGCCAATCATTTTGGCAGCTGCAGTGGCAGCGCCAAACGCACCAGCAAGGCCAGTTGGATGGAAGCCCTGAGCATGGAATCCGCCATTAGCAGCAGTACCAACTCGGGCACCGATTTCTAATGCGACAAGAAAGCCCAGCACTAGATCGTTTCCACTAAGTTCGCGATCGTCAGCAATAGCAATCGCTGTTGGTAGCGCACTTGCGGTGGCATGGATAACACCAGGAACGTGGGTGTCATCAAAATCCAAACCATGAATCAAGATGCCGTTAAGCATTGCTTGATCCCGGACTGTTAGGCGCTCAGAACATGCGATTACACCACGGGGACCTGAGCCCAAGGCGACGGATGCGGCAATACTACGAGTTGCAAACTCATAGTGAGTAGAAGCAAACGCGATTCCAACGGCATCAAGAATGTTTAGTAATGCTTGATCCTGAACATGCTTTGGAACGTCAGTTATCGAAACTGCCTGTGCCCAAGTACCGATCTCAAGCGACAAAGTTTCATTGTTTGACATGGTTACTCCTAGTTGAATCGTAAGCCGAGAGTTTCGGCAATAGTCGTGCGCTGCACTTCGTCAGTACCGCCTGGAATTCGTAGATTACGAGCGATTTGAAATAGCTTGTTGATGTCGGTATCCCGAAGCACTCCGGAGCCACCGTGGATTTGTAGGGCGCGATCTGCCACTCGATAGAACGACTCATCGTTACTTAACTTGAGGGCGCAAATTCGTCGAACTTCATCGCTTGGTCGTGGCAAGTTCCACCAAGGTCCAGGAGTATCAATAGCTCTAGCAACATCAAGGGAGAGCGAACGAGTCTGCTGCCAATCTAGATACATGTCAGCGATCATCCACTGGATACCTTGCTTAGCTCCGAGTGGTTCACCGCCAACGATGCGAGTCTTGACGCGCTCTAGCGTCTTTTCGATTAGGTACTTATTCCAACCAGAACACATACCGGCGCGACGCATCCGGGTGTAATTGAAGGACATAACTGCAATGTCAAAGCCACCATTGACTTCTCCAAGTACTGCGCTTTCTGGTAGAACCATATCTTCGAAGTGAATTTCACCGGTGTAGCCATCTCCGAACATGGTCTGGTAAAGCTTGCCAATCTTGTAACCCTTGTTTGCATACTCTTTGGTATCAAACATGAAGTATGTGAAGGACTGACGGCCTCCACCAGGATTTGTGATTGCCAAAACTTGCGCAACATCGGCGTCAAAGTAGTTGGTGATGTAAGCCTTGGTGCCATTAAGAACCCAGTCAGATCCTTTGCGCACTGCATTGGTCTTCATATCATAAAGATTTGAGCCAGCACCGGTTTCAGTAACTCCATGCAACGAAGTCTTAAGACCTTTTACTAGCGGATCAGTGAACTGTTCTTTTTGATGTGCGTGCGCATGAAGTAGTCGAGGAGTGGCGCCTTCAGACCAGGATAGGAGTGCTGGGTTCAAACCAACGCCGTAGCCATAAACCTTTTCTTCGACATAAATCATGTCTTCGCGGCCAAGACCCCGACCACCTAAAGATTCTGGAAGGTGTGCACTGTAAATGTTCTTTGCACCGGCAGCTGCCATGATTTCGCGGCGGGCAGCAATGATGTCTTTATGTAGACGACCATCTTGGTCAAGGAACTTTGATTGATCGCTAAGTAAGTGATCAAGCGCTCGTTCCCGAGGCGCGACCTCATTTTCATATAGGTCAGTTACTTCTGCAATCACACCATCCAGGTGCGCGGGAATGTGAAGTTCTACATCGAGTGGGGACGTTACGTGGCTAGTCATTTGATTCCTGTTCGGTTTATTTGAGTGACGTGATTTTCATTTGTTGGTTCCGAGAAATCTAGGGCGATCGGGTTGTCAGGTAAGGCTATTGTTTCGCAAGAACCAGTTGCATGCCCCTTGAAGGCAGCTCGATGCGAGTAATGCGACATAAGGGGCAAAATGTCACTTGCTGCAATTTTTCCAAGGTCACCGGATTTGTGAGAGCTTTCACCGCATGCAGTTACCTCATCAGGATGAACGTGCGGACCAACTAAAACTATTGAAGTCGGATGTGCTGAGTGCATGATCCCACCAGTTGAAGGCGTTGCATGATCTCCAGTAATCACGATCGTTTTGGTCTGCGCAAGTTCAATTAGGGAATGGCAAGCACGATCTAACGCCTCGATCACATCTCGCTTTAATGAAGGGGATTTGGTATGCCCAGCTTCATCGGTTGCCTTGGTATGGATATGAACAAACGAATGAGTTTTGCTCAATTCAATTCCAGCCAAGATTCGGGCTTCAAAATCTTCTTGAATGTTTTCCATGTCACTTGGAATGTGAGTCTGAGTCATGCCCAACGTTTCGGCTAATCCGCGATACAGGGCAGAACTAGTAACTGCTGCGCCCGTCAATCCGGTGGACTGCTCGAATGTTTTCAACTCAGTTTTGTTACTTGCCCATTTTGTTACGGGAGCAATTAGTTCAAGCTTGCCAGCTTCGCGCCGGGCTTTATTTATCGGATGATCTTGCAGCATTTTCACAGCCGCGCTTAGCCAACTTGTCATTAGATCTGCAGAAGCTTTAGCTGCTGCTGAATCCACAGCATCATCAAGCGGGAGTGGCTTCAATACTGGATGCAGGTGACCAAATAGTGGATCACTGTCACTTATCTCATGTGATGACAGCGCGACTGACTCGAGAATGCATTCTCCGTTGCGAAGTGGGTGCAACACAGGATTTAGTTCATGTGGCATGACTCGAAGCGCATCAAATAGATCTAAACAATCTGTTGCATCTTCAGCGCTGACTCGACCAATGGCATGAAGTTGACCGTCCCGAATCACGGCAGGGCGAAGCGCAAGATGAAAGTGAGGTCGCTGCGAAGGAATCTCAACTCCCACGCCTGTTGCTTCAAGTAAAGCTCGGCCAGGGAAAGTTTGAGTCTGGCCAAACATTGCCCAGTGACTGCGTTCACTTGAAGTTGCTCGTCCTGGACCAAATGGCTGATGGATTCCGGAGACGCCAATTCGGGTTAGTTCATCAAGATTGGGAGTGAGGGCTGCTTCCAAAGGTGTTTGCCCGTTTAATTCCTCGCAAGGCCGATCGCCGAGACCATCAAAAGTAATCAGAATCATTGGGCTTCGGTCATCCCACATCGGTGCTGGCTTCACTTAAGCACTCACCTTAGATGTTGCGTTATCCCATTCCTGTTGGATCGTAAAAATTGCGCCTGGGGCAACATGTGAATGCCAGGTCGAGTCATTTGTTGTTAGTTTCTCGCGAATATCAGATGCAGATATCTTCGTTGCTGGCGCTGGTAACTCAAGAACTTCAAATCCTTGGCCAGTAAAGAGATCCAACTTACTTGCTTCCCAAACACTAAAGATGCGCAAAGCAAATACAGTGTCGGCAGGCACGGTCCAGGAATCTGGTTGGGTTAAATCAAACGGAATGATTTCAATTTCCACATTTTTAGGGTCAGTTAGCTCGGAAATCGAATCTTTAATGATCTGAACGCGAGACTCATACGAAAATGGATTTGCAGAATCGGTATGACGATGCTGACTGGCTGAATGTTCTTGCAGATTGTCCAGATCTGGATTGGTCACTCCGATAATGATTCGATCAAATTTTTGACTTAGCGCGGTCAGAACTTCCAGATGTTGGTTGTGGAAGGGTTGGAATCTGCCTGTGAAGCAAGCCACGCGCTGAGTCATTGGTTACTTGTTTGCGCTCAGAGCTTTAATCTTGGAAATCGCTTCATCAGTTTGAATCACATCGGCGTAACGGCGACCGACATCTTGCATGTTTGCATCGTGCGGACCAGCATCCTGATCGCCACAGGCATCATCTATTGCAATTGTGCGGAAACCGTAAGAGAAGGAATCAACTATGGTTGCGCGAACGCAACCTGATGAAGTCACGCCAGTAACTAGAACGGTGTCGATGCCATTTGTGGTCAAGATACTGCTCATGTCAGTACCAAAGAATGCGGAAGGGAAGCGCTTCAAAATGTAAACGTCACTGTCATCCCATAGATCTGGGTGAATTTGAGCCTCGTAAGATCCAGGATGAATGTCTCGCAGGGCCGGCACTTTCCAGCGAGCGAACTCAGTATCAGTAGACCAGGCCACTGCAGTATGAATGATTGGAATTCCAGCAGCTCTCGCAGATGGGAATAGGCGAGCGGCGTTCTTGATTGCCCGTTGGGCGTGCTCACTTCGACCTAAAGCAAACTTTGGGTCACAAAATGACATCTGAAAGTCAACGGCAATAATCGCTGGTTTGGTACCCCAGCCAATTTCGCCTTGTCCGTAACCAGCATTTTCGAATGAATCTGACATGTGCCCTCCAAATGGCAAAATACCCACTTCTTGTATACATCTATTCAGGAATCCTTGCTTGGTTTTGACCAAATTAAGGCTTTCGATGGCAGCCAAGGTCAAAAAGTGACAGAATTGTATGCAATCCGGCTAATCAGGAGCACAAGTGAGTAGTTTCGACCTTTATAAGACCGCTGACGAACACGAAGAACTTAGATCAGTGGTTAGAGCCCTGGCTGATGCCAAGATTGCTCCCTTCGCAGCTCAGGTTGATGAAGATGCCCGCTTCCCACAAGAGGCCTATGACGCATTAATTGGCGCGGAACTTCAGGCCATCCATGTGCCTGAGGCCTATGGCGGCGCTGGCGCTGATGCCTTAGCTTCCGCAATTGTCGTGGAAGAGGTTGCCAGAGCCTGTGCCTCCAGCAGTTTGATTCCAGGTGTAAACAAGCTTGCTTCACTACCGGTTATCCATAGCGGCAGTGAAGAGATAAAGAAAGAGTTCTTGCCAGGTCTTGCCTCGGGTGAGACCCTTTGGTCATACGCACTTTCTGAAACAGATGCGGGCAGTGATGCGGGCGCAATGAAAACTACAGCTGTAGCAAATGGAGATGCATGGACCTTGAACGGTTCAAAAAAATGGATCACCAATGCTGGCGAAAGTCACATCTATACCGTGCTTGCTGCAACCGATAAAGAAAAAGGTGCTCGTGGTGGCATCACAGCATTCATTGTTAAGAAAGACGATCCAGGCGTAAGTTTCGGCGTGCCAGAAAAGAAGCTTGGAATCAAGGGATCACCGACTCGTGAAGTCTATTTAGACAACGTAGTTATTCCGGATTCTCGTCGAATCGGCGAAGTGGGATCAGGCTTTGGCATTGCGATGTCAACACTTGACCACAGTCGGATTGCAATAGCGGCTCAAGCAGTTGGTATTGCTCAGGGCGCATTGGATTTCGCAGCAAGTTACATAAAGGAGCGCAAGCAATTTGGTAAGGCAATTGCCGAATTCCAAGGGATCCAATTCATGGTTGCAGATATGTCGATGAAGCTTGAAGCTGCGCGCCAACTAACTTATGCAGCAGCAGCCCGAAGTGAACGCAATGATGTAGATTTAACTTTCTTTGGCGCTGCAAGTAAATGCTTTGCTTCAGATGTTGCAATGGAAATTACTACTGATGCGGTTCAGTTACTTGGAGGATATGGCTACAGCCGTGACTATCCTGTTGAGCGCATGATGCGTGATGCCAAGATCACTCAAATTTACGAAGGCACAAACCAGGTTCAGCGCATTGTGATGTCGCGTCACACTTTGGCATCTAGATAACCAATGTCACAAGCATCTCCGGAAAAACTGCGCCGAGATGCGCTTGGAATTTTGGCTGCCGCAATTGCAGCGCAATTAGCAGTATCCACTGCGCAACAAGGCTTACCTGCGCTCGGGCCAATTCTGGCTAGCACATTTAACCTGACAACTTCAGGCGTTGGATTACTTCTCGGAACTATCAGTCTGGGCACGGCCGGGGCAGTGATCTTTTGGGGCAACTTAGCCGATCGAATCGATGATCGTTTAGTTGCGCTAATTGGATTGTTGGGCACTGCAACATGCTTTGTCATCGCCGCATTCTTTAAGGCTTCCGAAGTCGCACACTTTGCACTGATCTTTGCCGGCATCATGATGGCGTCGCCTACAGTCGCGATGACCAAAGGGTTAGCCAGAAATTTTGTTCACTTAGGAAATATTGGATTCGCACTTTCAACGAGACAAGCGGCAGTTCCAGTGGGTGGCGTCATCGGTGGAATCGTCCTAACTGGCATTGCAGTTTCACACGGGCTTAGTGCTGCGCTCTATGCCCTTGCCGCATTAATCATTTTGGGCGGGCTCTTTGTAATGTTTGCTCCAGCAGGAGTTCCAGAACCACCACGCCTAAAAGCGGAGAATCTACCACCAGTGAATTGGCGCAAACTTTCACCGATATTGATTGCTGCTGCATTCTTTTGTCTGACGCAGTTAGGAATCGTCGCGCTACTTACTCTTTACTTAAGTGGCAGCAGAGGTTGGACTCCAACACAGGCCGGACAACTTTATGCATTAATGATGGCGTTTGTAATTCCACTTCGAATTCGTCTAGGCGTAATTAGCGATCGCTATCCAACCAGACGGGTGCAATTCCAGATCGTGATTGCGCTATCGGGGGCAACACTCCTTCTACTTTGCGCAGTACTTGAGCAATATGCAATTGTCGTGCCACTGCTTTTCTTGGCTGGAATCTCAGCCATGGGTTGGAATGGCTTACTTTTCACCACGGCAGTTGTTGCGGTTCCGCCAGAGCGGGTTGGATTTACCCAAGGGGTTTTACATAGCTTCATATTTGCTGCTGGGGGAGTTTCGCCGATCATCATGTCTCAGATTGTTGAATCTTTCAGTTGGCAGGCAGCCTGGACCGTAATGGCGATATGCTCAGTTATGGCGGCGGTTTCGCTGAAGATGTTTGACACCACACCAGTCCAGGTAAAGGAAACGGCATGAGTAAGCAACGCGTTGATACGGATCTTTTGGATGAGATTCAGCGACGAGTTTTATGGCTTGCGGTCCGAATGGTTGACTTTGCAAACCGCGAACGAGAACTAAAAGATGATGTAAAAGTTGGTGGCCATCAGGCCTCAAGCGCATCTCTTACTTCGATCATGACTGCACTTTACTTTGACCATCTAGATGGACCAGATCGAGTAAGTGTTAAGCCACACGCATCTCCAGTTTTTCACGCCATCCAATACTTACTTGGAAATCTTGATGAAAGTTACTTAAAGCGCTTGCGCGAATTTGGTGGCTTGCAGTCGTATCCATCACGAACCAAAGATCCAGATGCACCAGACTTTTCAACTGGCTCGGTTGGCCTAGGCGCAGCAGCTCCACTTTTTGCAGCAGCAACCAGGCGTTACGTTGACTCACACTTTGGCGAACGTCCACATTCTCGCTTCATTGCATTGATCGGTGATGCCGAACTGGATGAAGGCAACGTTTGGGAAGCGGTAGCCGACCCAGCAACCACCGAACTTGGAAATGTGATGTGGGTCGTTGACTTTAATCGACAGTCACTTGATCGCGTTATTCCTGGAATTCGCATCATGCAATGGCGAGCTCAATTTGAAGCAGCTGGTTGGCATGTAATTGAAGTTAAATACGGAAAGAAATTGCAAGCAAAATTTGCTCAGCCGTTTGGTAAGGACCTTGAAGCCTGGATAGATGCCATGGCAAACGAGCAGTACCAATCTTTGTTTGGCTTTAGAGGTCAAGAATTGCGCACTAGATTTTTAGAAGGGGCGCCAGCTGAAGTTGGGCTTTCTGTGGCTGAACTAAACGATGAAGACCTATACGAACTAGTTACAGATCTTGGTGGACATAACTTAGACAGTCTGCGTGATGCGTTTGCAGTTTGCGACAGTGTTACCGATCGACCTAGTGTGGTTTTTGCATACACAATCAAGGGCTGGGGTTTGCCAATGGCAGGTAACCCAAGAAATCACTCAGCACTATTGAGTGGTGAACAAATTGATAACTTCCGCAGCGAACTTGGACTTACCGTAGAAAATGAATGGTCAGATTTTGATCCGCAAAGTGCAGCCGGAGTTCTGTCAGCACAGCGCAGACATGATTTACACCGCCCGCCAACATCAAAAGGTGTTGAACTAAATGTGCCAGCACCTGAGATCGCGACTGGCACTAAGCCACTTAGTACTCAAGAGGCCTTCGGTCGGGTACTGGTAGATCTATCCCGAATCGAAGAAATCAATAAGTACATGGTTACTACTGCACCTGATGTTGCAACTTCTACAAACCTTGCGGGCTTCATTAATCGCAATGGCATTTATTCACCAGATGAGCGCCGGGCTTGGAATGAAGATCCAATGTTGAAGTGGGCTGAAGGTCCAACGGGTCAACACATTGAGCTTGGCATCAGCGAAATGAATCTTTTCTTATTGCTTGGCCAACTTGGCCTGTCATGGGATTTGTCAGATCAACCTTTGATTCCAATTGGAACGGTTTACGATCCATTCGTTTGTCGTGGCCTCGACGCATTTATCTATGGAACTTATTCCGCAGCTCGATTCATCATTGCTGGTACCCCAAGTGGCGTTACGTTGGCGCCAGAAGGTGGTGCACACCAGTCAACAATTACCGCTTCCATTGGTATGGAATTGCCAGGGGTTACATTCATTGAACCTACTTATGGAACCGCATTGAGTTGGATGCTTGCCGATGCAATCACTCGAGTTGCTGCCGGTCCATCAGAACTGAAAACTGCTGCGCCGTACGACGATGGTGCTTTCTACTTCCGACTAACAACTAGACCACTTGATCAGGCGCCGTTTGAGGCTGCTCGCAAGCGAATTGGTGATGCCGTATTAAAGCGCCAAGTTCTTAGTGGTGGGTACCGACTATTTGATGCTTTCGAACAGTTCCCAGAACTTCGCGGGGCTGACGATAGTGAACGCGTGCCGATGGTTCACTTAGTTGCATCTGGCGCAGTTATGCCAGAAGTTTTAGCAGCAGCTCAAGAACTCTGCAGTGAAGGTGTGGCCGCTCACGTTATTGATGTGACCAGTGCAGATCGTTGGTACGGAGCTTGGCAACGTACTTTACGTCAGGCGGTGCGAACTGCTTCGGCACCAAGTCTGCCTGGTCCACTTTGGTCAGTACTTGGAGACCGCGCTCCTATTGTGACGATTCAGGATGCTTCAAGCCATGCCATGGCCTGGATGGGATCGGCCATCGGAGTGCCTTGCGTATCTCTTGGCGTCGACTCCTTCGGTCAGTCAGGAACTGTTAAGGATCTTTACAACATCAACGATCTTTCATCCGGTGCAATCGTTAACGCAGCTCTTGCGTCGCTAGCGCTAGACAATCGATGACCACACCGACTACGCCGACAACACCAACTAAGTCACATACTGCGCTATTCATAACAGTCTCTGTACTTTTTGGTGGGAATTACATGTGGGCAAACTTTGCCTTACAGTCGTTTTCCGCCCTTGAAGTAGCTTTGGGTCGTACAGTTCTGGCTGCAGCAACTTTGGCCATTGTCCTACTGGTAACAAAAGATCGTTATCCGCGGGGCAAAGAAATCTGGATCAAATTAAACATTGCAGCTTTACTGTTTAACACCGTTTCTTTTGTTGGCATGGCTACAGCAGTTAGCCGAATTACTACAGTGCAAGTGAGTATTTGGAACGCATTAGTTCCGCTGGTGACACTTGGTTTTGTATTGGTGTTTATCCCAGAAGAAAACCCAACTTGGCGTCGAGTAACCGGATTAAGTATGGGTTTTCTAGGTGCCTTGTTCATTGCTCACCCTTGGTCGGGCTTGGGAGATTTTGACGCATTAGGCACCGGTGCAATTATGGTGGGAACCACTAGTTATGCAGCAGGGCTTGTGTACGCCCGACGAAACTTTGTAAATGTAAAAGATACTCCAACTTCTATTGCTGCTGGGCAAATGCTCTGCGCTTCAATTCATTTCGCTGTGATACTCCCTTGGTTTGTAACATTTACTACTGATGCATCGAGCATCTCCATTGTTTCGATGCTAATTCTTGGAGTTGTGGGCACCGGAATCACGTACATCATGATTCAAACTTTGATTAAGCAAGCTGGTGCTGGAGTAGCAAGCGATACTACCTATGTAATTCTTTTTGTTGCCATCATGCTGGGAATCATAGTGTTGGGTGAGGCGATCAACGTTTGGCAGATAATCGGATCTGCCCTGATCCTTGTTGGTTTAGTGATCATCAATACTAAAGAAAGAACCCCAGCCGTCACGCCATAAGAATGAGGTAACGACGGGGGTAATTCCTTAAACGCTTCGCTTATGCCATTCAACATATTCAGGAGCCAAGGTTTGCTTTTCCTGAATTAAGTCAGCTGCACGCTCGGCAACCATCATAGTTGGTGCGTAAAGGTTTGCGTTAGTTACATAAGGGAACACCGAAGCATCGACTACGAATAGACCTTCGACGCCATGCACCTTCATGGTGTTTGGATCAACAACACTCATTTCATCGGTACCCATTTTTGCGGTACATGATGGGTGATAAGCAGTCTCAGCATCCTTGGCAACCCATTCCAGAATCTGTTCTGGAGTCTGCACCTGTGGACCAGGGGATATTTCGCCATCGCTGTATTGATCAAAAGCAGATTGCGCCAAAATGTTTCGAGTTACTTGAATCGCCTCGACCCACTCGCGACGATCCTGATCTGTTGAAAGGTAGTTAAAAAGAATCGAAGGTTTAGCCATTGGGTCAGCGCTTGTGATTTCAATGCGGCCGCGAGCATCTGAATACATTGGACCAACATGAACTTGGTAACCGTGACCTTGTTCGATACCAGTTCCGTCATAACGAACGGCAATTGGCAAGAAGTGGTACATCAAGTTTGGGTACTTAACAGTGTTGTTCGAGCAGGCAAAACCACCACCTTCGAAGTGGTTGGTCGAACCTGGACCCTTGCGGGCAAACAACCAAGCTGCACCAATAAATGGTCGCTTCCAAAGCTTTAGATTTGGATTCATAGTGATTGGTTGCTTACAAGCATGCTGAATGTAAACCTCTAGATGATCCTGCAAGTTCTGACCAACGCCAGGCAGATCTTTAACTACTGCAATGCCGTGCCTTTTAAGTAGTTCAGCTGGACCAATTCCGGAAAGCTGCAGAACCTGTGGGGTATTTATAGCGCCACCACATAGAACTACGTTCTTGGCACGGAATTCAGTAATTGTCTTGCCGCGTTGCGCAACCACGCCAACAGCCTTGTCGCCTTCAAAGATCACTCGGTGTACTTGGTGACGAGTCTGAATTGTTAAATTCTTTCGATGCATTACTGGATGTAAGTAAGCCCGAGCTGAAGACCAGCGACGACCTTTTTTAACATTCTTATCAAACGGACCAAAGCCTTCTTGGCAATAACCATTGACATCGTCTGTGCGGTTAAAGCCGGCTGCAACTGCGGCATCAAAGAAAGCTTTGAATAACGGATTCTTGGCAGGGCCTTTTTCTAGATAGAGCGGGCCGTCGTGTCCGCGGTATTTCTTGTCATTAGGAACGCCAGTAGCATTTTCCATTTTCTTGAAGTACGGCAAGCAATGGGCGAAGTCCCAGTTCTCCATACCTTTATCGGCAGCCCAACGTTCGTAATCCATTGGATTTCCGCGCTGAAAAATCATGCCATTAATAGAGCCTGAACCTCCAAGAACCTTGCCGCGACCTTGGTAAACCCGACGACCATTCATGTATGGTTCCGGATCAGTTTCATACATCCAGTCATAGAACTTGTTTCCGATTGGGAAAGTTAGCGCAGCTGGCATGTGAATGTAAACATCCCACCACGAGTCTTTGCGCCCGGCCTCTAAAACCAAAACTTCATTATCGGGATTCTCGGATAACCGATTGCCTAAAACAGATCCAGCGGATCCGCCACCAATAATTACGTAGTCATATTCTTTGATGGTCATTAGAGATTTCCTTCAGCCGTATCGACTACGTTGGCGAGCAACATGGCACGAGTCATTGGGCCAGTTCCACCTGGCATCGGAGCAATCCAGCCAGCAACTTCAGCGCAGGCTGGGTCTAAGTCTCCAAGAAGGCCAGCATCAGTTCTAGTGATGCCAACATCAAGCAGCGCAGCGCCTGGCTTAATCATGTCTGGCTTGATGAAATGGGGGACACCAGCAGCAGCGACCACAATGTCAGCACGTTTGATGTGCGAAGCCATGTCCTTGGTGCCGGTATGGCACAAAGTAACGGTCGCATTTTCGCTGCGGCGAGTTAGCAACAGACCAAGTGGGCGACCTACTGTTACACCACGTCCAACAATGCATACTTCAGCGCCATCTATGTTTACGTCATAAGCGCGAAGTAGTTCTACGATGCCACGTGGCGTGCAAGGTAGCGGAGCTGGTTCGCCAAGTACTAAACGACCAAGGTTTGTTGGATGTAGACCGTCGGCATCTTTACGTGGATCGATTGCTTCCAGCGCCGAATTGGAATCTAAACCTTTAGGAAGTGGCAGCTGCACAATGTATCCAGTACAGGCTGGGTCAGCATTTAGTCGCGCGATGGCATCCATCACGTCTTGCTGAGTAGCAGAGGCTGGTAGATCCTCACGAACCGAAGTGATTCCGACTTCATGACAATCTTTATGTTTGCCACCAACATAGGAATGTGAGCCAGGATCGTCACCAACCAGAATTGTTCCAAGGCCAGGAAAGATTCCTTTGGCATTTAGCGCAGCAACTCGTGTTGCTAGATTCGCTTTTACTGCAGCAGCAGTAGCTTTTCCATCGAGAATGACCGCAGTCATGGTGCCTACTTTTAAGTTAGAAAGTGTTAACTAATTTTACAGGTACTCAACTGCGGCATCAGTCAAAGCAGTCCAAAGATGCTTTGCAAATGATGCACGTGGGAATAGCAGGTAGCAATTTTCGCAACAGTGCCACATTATGAGAGGCGCTTTAGCTAAGACACCTTGGCTGCAGGCATCGATTGGGAAATGTTCATCCCGAAGGTCTTGTTCCCAATAATGCGCAAGCACATCCTTAGCATTTGGACCATAAACCTCGATCTTGGTTCGCTGGGAACTTACATCAACCAAAGAAATGTGATGTGCTTCCTGGACTGGTTTCAATATTTCCTGAATATCGGCAGTACCAGTTAAGTACCACCAATCTGGACCTAGGCAAAGAGCGCTCACACCACCAGCTGCGGGCAATTCATCTTCGGAAACAATGCAATCCGAACCATTGCGAACAACTGCACCAACCTGCGTTGGAAGCGTTAGTCCCAGGGCTGCATTGACAGCAGCAAAGCCGCTTGCTTCTGGATTCACTCGCAAATCAAAACCAGGAGTGAATGGAACTTCTTGCATGAAAACTTTTTTGGCATCGCCGTGCTTCGCGCCACCAAGTGGGCTCTTTGCAAATTCGAGATTAACCGTCACGACGTGTGTTCTCCTTGTCTACAAATACTGAATCGGTGATTACGCCAGTAACAACGCGATCAGCCATTGGAATTGCAATCTTTTCGCCCTTACGAGCCAGGCCATT
>JALRCB010000049.1 GCA_023257525.1 Candidatus Nanopelagicales bacterium | reverse complement strand
TGGATACTTAGTTCTGGCAGTTGAGCAAACAGATTCAGCGCAGTGGGCGAGTGCTGCTGTGTTTTTGATTGCTGCACTGACTGACTTGGTAGATGGAGTATGGGCCAGACGCTATGGCTTAGTTACAAACTTTGGAAAGATTGCTGACCCGATTGCAGATAAAGCATTGATTGGCACTGCCTTGATTGCGCTATCGATCCAAGATGAAATCACATGGTGGGTAACTGGAGTAATTATCTTCAGAGAAGTTGCCATTACCTTGTTGCGATTCTGGGTTATCAAGCAAGGAGTTATCCCAGCAAGTCGTGGTGGAAAAGTTAAAACCGTAAGTCAGATTATTGCGATTGTGGCATTCCTGATTCCACTCAATGGCTGGGTTGACGCCGTTGCTCAAATGTCGCTAGGTGTTGCCTTGGCGCTAACAATTACTACTGGAATCGACTACGTGTTAAAAGCGCGAGTTCTTCCACGTAGTAGTTAAAGTCTTTGGCATACTAGGCGAATGAAACGAGCCGCATAATGACTACCGACATTGATTCCTTAGCTGTAACTGTCGTGTTTGCGATGCAAGGACGAACTGTGGCAACAGCCGAGTCGGTTACCGGTGGCCAACTTGGTTCAACCATCACTTCAATTCCAGGCGCCTCCCAGATTTTTCGCGGGGGAGTTATCGCTTACGCAACAGACTTGAAGTCCAGTTTGTTGGACGTATCTGAAACTTTGCTGGCTGAAGGTGGAGCCGTGCAAGCTCAAGTGGCATTAGAAATGGCTACTGGAGTTGCAAGCAAGTTAAATGCGGATTTTGGTCTAGCAGTAACTGGCGTTGCAGGTCCAGCTTCGCAAGATGGTCACTTGCCAGGCACGGTTTTTGTTGCTTGCGTGATGCGTGATGAGCTAGGAACCGTAATTGATTCGGCAGTCGATGAACTACATCTGTTTCCCGAGACTGATGACCCAAGGGAGGCAAGAGATCAAGTAAGAGAAGAGACGGTCGCTGCAGCCCTTGAGCTTTTGCTGACAATGCTCTAAATCCGTCTCTAATGTCTCGAATGTCAGGGTTTATCCCCAGATTTATTGGGCATGATTAACCACAAGACGCAAACAACGGAATCTTGATATGATGAAGGAATGGAACGCGATATGACTCACGAACAGATTATTAACAACCCAGCGAAATCAGTCACGTCTCCAAATCAGATCGCCCTGACTCACACCGTAAAGATCGCGGATCCGAGTGCCAACCCGGTCTACGGCAAGAAGATGATTCTTATGCGTCAGGTAATTGGCGAGGAATTACGCCGCCGCCGCAATGAACAAGGACGAACCCTACGCGACGTCTCTCGCGATGCTCAGGTCTCATTGGGATATTTGTCAGAACTAGAACGCGGTCAAAAGGAGGCCTCTTCGGAGCTTTTAGCAGCTGTCTGCAATGCCCTAGACACCCCGCTTTCAAGTTTGCTAGCCGGAGTCAGCACTGAAGTAGCCCGCCGTGAAATCATGATGGCTGATCGTTACTCAACAGTCTAAATCGGTATCTGGAAAGACCTAGGCATCCAAAAGAATAATCACCCAATATTCACTGGCTCTAATGTCGGCCTTTAAATAGTTATGTCAGGTAAGTTCGAAGTGTGCCTGCTGCAAATTCATCTCAAATTCAACGGCAAATTAATGGTTATCTAGATCATTTACTTGTCGAGCGTGGTCTAGCTAAGAATTCCATGTCTGCATATCGTAGGGATTTGGCTAGGTACCAAGAATTCCTGGTAAGTCGGGGAATCGCAGAATTTCCGGGCGTTACAGCAAATGAAATCTCGGAATTCTTGATCAGCTTAAGACTGGGTAGCGACCAGCATCCTGCGTTGGCACCATCATCAGCAGCCCGAACCTTGATCGCGGTTCGCGGCCTGCATGCATTTTTAGCAAAAGAAGGAATTACTACTTCGGATTCGGCTCGAGCCGTCAAGCCACCAGCCGTATCTAAACGTCTACCTAAGGCTTTGACTTTTGCAGAGATTGAGAGATTACTGGCCGCAGTTGGGGCGGGAAGTGATTCTGACGTGTCGGTTCTCATGATGCGCGATCACGCACTTCTGGAATTGCTTTACGGAACTGGAGCCCGAATTTCTGAGTTAACCGACTTGCGTTTGGACGATGTTTCGACACTTTCCAAGGAGCTTCCGATCCTGCGCCTAAAAGGTAAAGGAAATAAGGAGCGACTAGTTCCGGTAGGATCCCACGCCCTGCGAGCTTTAGAACGTTATTTAGTTCGAAGTAGGCCAGTGCTGTCAGGGAAATCAACATCTAGTTCGGCACTGTTTCTCAATGCCCGGGGCTCAAAGCTCTCTCGGCAAAGCGCATGGACAATTCTGCAGGCAGCCGCGCAACGTGCGGATTTGGCTGGCAAGGTTTCACCACACACCATGAGGCACTCGTTTGCCACACATTTGCTGGAAAATGGCGCCGATGTCCGAGTAGTTCAGGAGCTTTTAGGGCATGCATCGGTTACCACGACACAGATCTACACTTTGGTGACTGTCGACCAGTTGCGCGAGGTCTATGCCACAGCCCATCCGCGAGCTCAAGCTCGGTAATTCGGGCCCAATATCGTGTGCGACACCAACGCAAAAGCCACCTTGCATCCCAGTGTTTATTGGGAAAAGGGCTTAATCTAAAGTAGTCGTAACTTCCTCAGCGACGATTAATTCTGGCTCGACGGAATATTTCTGTTGGTCACGTGTGTGCTGGGAAGGATAGTTATGACAGTTCCAATTCCTCAGGATCAGAGTTTAAGCGATCCATTAGCTGCCACAGCAATGCCAGTTTCGGCCCCGATAGCAACTGAATCAACCCCAGTTTTGCCAATTGACCATGAAGCTTCAGTAACGCCAATTGTGACTACCGAAGAAACAAAGACTCCTGGTGTGATCCTTGGGCTAACTGGTCGACCACTTCCAACTTTTAGTGCGCCTAAACCATTGTCGAGTCATGGTCCGGCGTACATCATTGCAATGACGAATCAAAAGGGTGGTGTTGGTAAAACAACAACCACAATCAATCTTGGCGCAGCACTTGCTGAAGCTGGACGAAAAGTTTTGATGGTTGATATGGATCCACAAGGTTCCCTTTCAATCGGTCTTGGTGTTAACCCAGATGATCTTGGTGGCAAACGAACTGTCTACGACATGTTGATGGATTCAAGTTCGGTACCTGCATCAGATGTTGTAATGAAAACTTCGGTAGTTGGTCTGGATTTGTTACCAGCAAACATCCAATTGAGCGCTGCCGAATTGCGACTTGCGGGCGAAGTTGCGCGTGAATACGCACTTGATCGAGCATTTGAATCAGTGCGCCCGCTTTATGACTACATCTTGATCGATTGCCAGCCTTCACTAGGCCTGCTAACCGTTAATGCGCTAACTGCTGCCGACGGCGTAGTAATTCCGATGGAATGTGAGTTCTTTGCACTTCGTGGAGTTGAAATGCTTCGCGAAACCATTACGAAGGTGCAAGAGCGCCTAAACAATCGCTTAACTATTGATGGCGTACTTCCAACTATGGTTGACGCGCGTACTTTGCACACCAGAGAAACAATTCAAGCTGTGCTTGATGCGTTTGGAGATTCGGTATTCCACACCACCATCAGCCGCACGGTTAAGTTCCCAGAAACAACTAAGGCTGGCGTTTCGATAATTGAACAAGCACCAAACTCATCCGGTGCCCAGAATTATCGCAACCTGGCTTGGGAACTTGTATCTCGTCTAGAGGCCCAAGGCTCGGTTGCTAAGTAATGTTTGCGGCGTCTGCCGAGCCTGATCTAAAGACCGCTGCGCCGGAAGAAACTTCAGACTCATTTGTAGTTTCCTTAGAAGAATTCTCGGGGCCATTTGACGTTCTGCTTTCGTTAATTGCTAAACATCGACTTGATGTAACAGCACTATCGCTGCACCAAGTAACAGATGATTTTCTGGCTTACATCAAAGCGCGCGGGGACGAGTGGACACTTGATGAGGCAACCGAATTCTTAGTAATTGCCGCCACACTGCTGGATCTAAAAGCTGCTCGTTTGATTCCCGGTGGGGAAGTGGAAGACGAAGAAGACATTGCGATCCTTGAGGCGAGAGATCTTCTGCTTGCGCGCTTGTTGCAGTATCGAGCCTTTAAGGAAATGTCGGCCGATTTTAAGCACCGACTTGCAACTGCTGGCCGTCAGCACCCACGAGCAGCTGGACTTGATGAAAAGTTCGCCAAGTTACTTCCTGAAGTTGAATTGGGAATGGGCCCGGATGACTTTGCAAACTTAGCTGCCCGAGCCCTAGAGCCTAAGTTGCCTGACATTATCTCGGTCGCACACATTGAGAGACTGCGCAGAGTTGGGCAGGCTTCATTTAGAACATTGACTCGAGATTGTGACACTACTTTGCTAGTCGTTGCAAGATTCTTAGCTTTGCTTGAGATCTATCGTGATGGTCTGGTTACTTTTGATCAGCCGACACCGCTAGGTGAGCTTTACGTGAGATGGATCGGGGATGACGATCTTGATGCAAATTCGCTGCGAGAGATTGATGAGTTTGATACCACTGAAGTGCAAGATTTTAGAACGCAATTGGGCGATGTTGATGCAAGTGAGCAAGTCAATGACGAGATAGGTGACCAGCCAAATGAGTGACGAAACAGTTGAATTAATTGATGGCGAATCCGCTACCGAAACAGAGTTGGACGACGGCATTTCATTAGGTGCGCCATCGCTCCGTGCTGCGCTTGAAGCCTTGCTAATGGTCACCGAAGAACCTATGAGCACATCCACTCTTGCAACCTTGACTCGGACTCCAGAAGAAGTTGTAGTCACAACTTTGCATGACTTGGCTCAGGAGTATGCCGTTCAAGAGCGCGGCTTTGATTTGCGTGAACTTGGCGGCGGCTGGAGATTTTGGACCAGAGATAACTGTGCGCAGGTTGTTGAAAGATTTGTACTCGATGGGCAACATGGCAGGCTTTCCCAAGCTGGCCTAGAAACTTTAGCTGTAGTTGCATATCGCCAGCCGGTTACACGGTCAAGAATTTCTGCAATCAGAGGTGTAAACGTAGATGGTGTAGTCCGCACCTTGGTGACTCGTGGCCTAATCGAAGAAACTGGCCATGACCACGAAACTGGCGCGCACCTTTATCGCACAACCACTTACTTCTTAGAGCGCTTAGGTCTTAAGTCGTTGGATGAACTACCGCCTATTGCAGCTCACTTACCTATGCCTGACAATGTTGAAGAAGTTTTAGATTTAGCGAATAACTAGTCAGTTATGGAAGAAAACGAAGTTCGCTTACAAAAAGTTCTGGCCAGTGCCGGACTTGGGTCGCGGCGCAAATGTGAAGAATTTATTACTGCTGGGCGAGTGACGGTCAATGGTGAAGTTATTGACGAGTTAGGTTCCAGAGTTGATCCTGATGTCGACATCATTCATGTTGATGGCGTGCGAATTGCCCAAACCAGTGGTCACATAGTTGTTGCACTAAACAAGCCACGAGGCGTTGTAACTACGATGTCTGACGATCAAGGCCGCGAGTGTGTTGGTGACTTAGTAGCCGAGTTTGAGCAGCGCCTATTTCATGTAGGTCGACTTGATGCAGACACTGAAGGCTTGCTGTTACTAACTAACGATGGCGAACTAAGTCAACGGCTAGGCCATCCATCACATGGAATTGTTAAGACATATCTAGCTCGGGTATCTGGACGAGTTTCCAAGGAAGACATTGCCAAAATCATCGCTGGGTTTCCGATTGAGGGCACTCCAGTTGCAGTTACGGATTGCAAGATTTATGAAAGTGGCAAAAATCAGACCGTAGTTCAGATTTCAATACATGAAGGCCGGAATCGAATTCTGCGCAAACTTTTTGATGAACTTGGCTATCCAGTCCAGGACTTGGTTCGCACCAAAATCGGACCAATAGCTCTTGGAAGTTTGCGTTCTGGCCACTTGCGCGTACTGGAAAACAAAGAATTGGGAAAACTCTATAGTTCCGTTGGGCTCTAAGATATAGTCATGAACATTAGAGCCATCAGGGGAGCAACCTGTCTGCAGCGCGATGATGCAACTGAAATGGCAGAGGCTGTCACGGAATTGCTACTCGAGCTAATGTCGAGAAATGCTGTCGATACTGATGACTTGATTAGTGTTTTATTCACTTCGACTCCCGATTTACATAGCGCGTTTCCGGCAGCAGCTGCACGGGGAGTCGGACTTGCCGATGTACCTCTAATTTGCGCCCAAGAAATTGACGTTGCTGGAGCAATGGAAAAAGTTGTTCGAGTTATGGTTCAAGTTCAAACCTCGAAGCCAAGATCTGAAATCAAACACGTTTACTTGCGCGGCGCTGAAGCCTTGCGTCAAGACATTGCGCAATAAGTTGAATGCAATTTGGCGATCATGAATCAAGATAAAAACGTACTGGTGATTGGCACCGGGTTAATTGGTACTTCCATTGCACTTGGACTTACCACTCAGGGCTTTAAGGTTTTTCTATCTGACATAAATTCAGCTGCACTTAATGATGCAATTAAAGTTAGTGGCGCGACTAAATACTCGGATCAGAATATTGCTGTGGTTTTCGTGGCAACACCGCCAGCAAACGTGGCCAAGGTAATTGCAGCTGCCATAGTTGAGCATCCCAATGCGGTGATCACAGATGTCGCGAGCGTTAAGGGATCAATCTTCCGAGAACTTGAGCAACTTGTTTCAGGTGGCTGGGATCGAATTGTTGGTGGACATCCCATGGCAGGACGGGAAGTTTCGGGCGCTATCGGTGCGCAAGGAAATCTATTTCTGGATCGTCCTTGGGTTATCGCAAGTAGTGCATCAACTTCCGCAGGATCAATTTCGGTAGTAGAGGAGTTAGTTAAATCCCTTGGAGCATTTCCAGTCGTACGAAGTATTGAAGAGCACGATCGCGCAGTTGCTTTGATTTCACATACTCCACAAGTTGTGGCATCGGTGCTAGCTGGGGAATTGATGGATGCTGAGAGTTCATGCATCGAACTTGCCGGACAGGGAATTCGAGACACAATTCGTATTGCTGGATCGGATTCTGATCTCTGGACTGAAATCCTCAGTGACAATTCAGAATTTATTGCCCAGCA
>JALRCB010000048.1 GCA_023257525.1 Candidatus Nanopelagicales bacterium | reverse complement strand
AATTCAAAGCCCGTGAAATATGATCAGCAAGCTCGAGTGGTTTGCCAGCAATCAAAACAATGTCATAAGCCGATTCAGTTAAACGATCTAGTACTTCATCGGCTCGGCCGTTAATCAAACGAACTCGGTTAGGAGCAATTCCAGCTTGAGAGATTGCATCCTTGGCAATTAACTGATGCTCGGCTTCAACATCCACACTCGTTAGAACACCCTCGGAATTCATTCCATCCAAAAGCCAAAGCGCAGATACGCCAGCGCCAGTGCCAATTTCAACCACGTTCTTGGCATCGATAGCAGCAGCTAAAGTACGCACGATACTTCCAGCGCCCGGCCCCATAGCAACACAGCCGATTTCAGCAGCCTTGGCACGGGCATGGGAACGGATTCCGTCCTCACCTGCCCAGCTTTCGGCATAGTCAGTTGAAGCGCGGTGGATTGCCAGGATACGTGGATCTGTTGGTGCCATGAAGTAAGCGTACGGCTACTTGTGGATTTTGGCTAAGGTCCTGCCAAATTTTGGCCAGAGGTTGATTCAGATCTTGTAAAGAAGGGGAGTTCGGCGAGCCAGGTGTCAGATTCATCAGAGAGAATAGGAGTAGAAAAAATGAACACCGAATTACCAAGAAAGTTAGGTTATGAACCAGACGCCGGAAGATCCGCATAAGTTGCCCGAGACACCTTCCTCTGTAGACCTGCCTAATTTGCAAGCAACCCAAGTGGCTGTGGCTCCGCTACCAACCCCAACATTTGTTTACACGCCCCCAGTTACGTTCTCTGAACAGTCAGCGGGCACCGCTTCACCAGCCGTAAAGAAAGCAATAATAGCTGGTGTAATCAGTGGCCTTCTGGCGGGCATGATCGGTTTCATGGGTGCCTCCATGATTGGAAACACTCCAGCTCCGTCGATTTCACTTCCCGCCACAAGTGGAGATACTTCACCTCGCGCCGATGACTCCATTGCGGGAATCGCGCAAGCAGTTTTGCCGGTAGTGGTTTCCATTGATGTTTCATCAAGTCAAGGTTCGGGAACTGGTTCTGGATTCATTATCCGAAGCACTGCAAATGAATCTTTCGTGTTAACAAATAATCACGTAGTTGATGGCGCAGGTGGATCACAAGACATCACCGTTACTTTTCAAGACCAAACGCAAGAAACCGCAACGATCGTTGGAACTGACGCATCGTATGACTTAGCAGTTCTTCGAATTGATCGCGGGAACTTGCCAGTTGCCGCACTTGGGGACTCTGACGATGTTGTTGTTGGTGACGCCACAATTGCGATCGGTTCACCATTGGGTCTGACTGGCACTGTCACAAGTGGCATTGTTTCTGCTTTGAATCGTCCGGTAACTGCAGGTGATGCCACTGACGTTTCATTCATCAGTGCAATCCAAACTGATGCTGCAATTAATCCTGGTAACTCTGGCGGGCCGTTAGTTAACTCTCGTGGCGAAGTGATTGGAATCAATTCAGCTATTGCGACAACTGGAAGTTCCGTATCAGGTCAAAGCGGAAGCATTGGACTTGGTTTTGCAATTCCAATTAATCAAGCTCGACGAGTTGCCAGTGAACTAATTGAGACAGGTTCATCGAGTTACCCAGTAATTGGGGTTCAATTGGATATGTCATACGAAGGCCAAGGTGCATTGGTCCAATCTGTAGTCGAAGGTGGGCCAGCTTCGGAAACGGAATTGGCTGCTGGTGATGTGATTACTGCAATTGACGGCGTCAAAGTTAGTGATGGCACTGAGCTAGTTGTCAGAATCCGAGCAAAAAATTCAGGTGATGTTGTCGAGTTAACACTTGAAGATGGCAGCGTTATCGAAGTGACTCTGGGTTCAGATCAGAACTAACTTTTACTAGGGGAGTAAAGTCGGGTTATGAATATCGGATGGACAGAGTTTTTGGTCATTGCGATGATTGGCCTGATTGTTTTTGGTCCTGAGCGTCTGCCAGAGATGAGCGCACAATTCGCACGGTTCATCAAGTCAATGCGCACCAAGGCGAGTGAAGCAACGGCTGAACTTACTGGCTCTGTCGATACCAAAGCAGTAACTGATTTGGCTAAGGACCTGCGTGGTCTGACACCTCGCGGATTAACAACTACAGCCGTAACTTCAGTAGTGGGATTAAACGGAAAGTCCGGTCAAGGAAATAGTCCGGCTGGTTCGGCAAAAGTAAATCCAGTTTTCGATCCAGACGCTACTTAATCGCGATTAGGTGTAACGCCTAAGTTCATACCAACTAAGCCTCGTGGCCGAGTTCCAAGCTTGGTTGCCATCTCAATGATTGCCTTAGAAGCGGGCGCGTCAGGGTGGGAAAGCACGAACGGCATTCCCGCATCTCCACCTTCACGCAAACCTGGATCAAATGGAATGCGTCCTAGCAATGGAACTTCTTGGCCAACATTTTGGCTAAGAGTTTCGGCAACCATTTTTCCGCCACCAGATCCGAACATGTCGATTGGTTCACCACAGTGTGGGCAAGCAAAGGCAGACATGTTTTCAATCACACCGCTCACACGTTGATTAACTTGTGGTGCCAACATACCAGCACGGATGGCAACATCCGCTGCGGCTGGTTGAGGTGTTGTAACAATGATCAATTCACTCTGCGGCAAAAGGTGTGCAGTGCTAATTGCAATGTCACCTGTGCCTGGTGGCAGGTCTAGAAGTAACACGTCTAGGTCGCCCCACCAAACTTCGCTTAAGAATGATTCAAGGTAACGATGCAACATCGGACCACGCATTGCTACTGGCTCGTGACGACCTTTTGGCTTAAGCGGCAGCATGGACATGATTCGAACGCCATGACCCTGCGGCGGCATGATCATGTTTTCGACCTTGAGTGGAGCCTGAGTGACTCCCATCATGTCGGGGATTGAGTGACCGTAAATATCTGCGTCAACAATTCCAACGGACAATCCTTGAACTGCCATAGCTGCAGCCAAGTTAGTTGTTACTGAGGATTTTCCAACGCCACCTTTGCCAGAAGCAATTGCATAGATTCTGGTTAAGGAGCCAGGCAAGTTGAATCGAATCTCTTTGGTTGGGCCCTGTAACTTTTCCCGAAGCGCAGTGCGTTGCTCAGGACTCATTACATCGAGCTCAACTTCAACTTCGACTACGTCTCTGACTTTAGAAACTGCGGCTTTGACGCTGTTAACGATGGTGTCTTGCATTGGGCAAGCCGAGATAGTCAAGTAAACCCCAACTGTGACTTTGCCACCATCTATGGCGACGTCCTTAACCATTCCAATTTCAGTGATAGGTCGACGAATTTCTGGATCAATTACAGTTGCGAGAGCGGCTTGAACAGCTTCTTGGTTAACACTCATTAAGTTTCTGGCTCATCCTTTTTATCGACACCTTGTATATCTTTGAATTCTTCCAGTAAGTCACGGATCTCGCCACGTAGGTAGTCGCGTGTGACAACTTCACCTAGGGCTAAGCGCAAGGAAGCAATCTCACGTGTTAAGTAATCAGAATCTGCAAGCAGGCGTTCGGTGCGATCTCTATCTTCTTGGAATTGCACTCGATCTCGGTCTGCCTGTCGATTCTGCGCCAACAAAATCAATGGCGCAGCATAGGAAGCCTGAAGTGAAAGTGCCAAAGTTAAGAAAAGAAATGGAAACGCATCAATCCGCAAATCTGCTGGTGCAAAAATGTTCCAGAGCAACCAGCTAAAGACTGCAAAAGTCATGTAGCCCAAGAAGCGCCAAGACCCTAAGAATCGAGCGACTCTTTCACTTACCCGGCCAGCGGTTTCGGAATCAACAGTTGGACGTAGGGAACGGCCTCTTTCTAATGGCTGATCCAAACGTGGTCCTCTTCGTTCGTTGCGTGCCATGATCAGCCCTCCTCATCTAACTCGTTTTCCCGCCAGTCTGCTGGCAACATATGGTCAATAACGTCATCAATAGTGACGGCACCGATCAAATGATCATTCTCGTCTACAACAGGCAAAGCCACCAAGTTGTAAGTCGCAAAGTATCTAGCTACTTGGCCTAATGGTGCTGCTGGACCAATAGGCGTAAGGGAAGTGTCCAATACTCCGGAAACCAAACTTGAAGGCGGTTCCCGCAAAAGTCTTTGAACATGTGCAACGCCAACATACTTACCTGTTGGGGTTTCAAGTGGCGCTCTTGTGACATAAACCTGAGAAGCCAAAGCTGGTGAAAGTTGTGCTTGGCGAACTCGCGCAAGAGCTTCGGCAACTGTGGCGTCGGTTGAAAGCACAACTGGTTCAGTTGTCATCATTCCACCCGCGCTGAAGTCATCGTAAGTCAAAAGCCTTCTAAGGTCTTCGGCCTCATCTGGTTCCATGGCTTCGAGATATTCTTCAGCTTGCTCAGGTGGTAGCTCCGAAAGCAAATCTGCAGCGTCATCTGGATCCATTTCTTCCAGAACATCCGTTGCACGTTCCAAGCCAAGTTCAGACATAATCTCAACGCGATCATCTTCTGGAAGTTCTTCGAAAACATCGGCAAGCTTTTCAACGTCAAGACCTTGAATAAGTTCGAGACGACGCTTTTGTGGCAACTCTTGAAGCAAGTTAGCTAAGTCGGCAGGACGCATAGTTTCAATGGATGCCAAAAGGTAATCAACTGGCTGTTGGTCACTTTCATTAAACAAACCAGTTACTGCGCTCCACTCAACTGCAACAGTTTCACCTCGACGACCAAACCCTGAACCAGCCTTGCGAATGAATAGGCGACTGATAGTCCATTCTTGGGTTCGCTCTTGAGTCATTCCGATGTCTTGAACCGTTACCGCTTCACTTGTCTCAATTAGAGTTACGCGACGGTCCAAAAGTTCGGCGATCACTAAAGTTTCTTCAGCACGACCTTCAAATCTGCGAAGGTTTACAACACCACTTGTTACAACTGAACCTGGCTCAATCGAAGTAATGCGAGCCATTGGCACGAAAATTCTGCGGCGCGGGGCAACTTCGACAACAAAACCCAAAACAGAAGGTGCTCTGCTAGCTGAGCGTGAGGTCACGACGACATCACGAATCTTGCCTACTTGATCTCCCACGGAGTCAAATACGGCAGTCCCAGCCAGCCTGGCCAGGTAGATGCGGGTCTGTGTTGTGCTCACGTGTCGAGATTACCCGTTAAGCCCCATATCTAAAGAATCCTGAGTTTGCTCAAATACCCGAATTCCTTTTGAATTCACAGGATATTCATCTAGGGTCAAGTGTCAAGATAGATCTCATCAGCTACCTGTATAGGAAATGGAATATCAATGAACCAGACAACTCGATTCACCGGAAAAACTGCAATCGTTACTGGCGGAGCCGGTGGAATCGGAACTGCAATTTGTCAGCGCCTAGCCGGAGAAGGTGCGTTCGTAGTTGTTACTGATACAAATGCAGATAACGCAAACAAAGTAGCGGCTGATATAACTGCCAGTGGTGGTTCTGCAATTGCAATTCCCGCAGACATCTCCAGCGAATCAGCTTGCACAGATTTGATTTCGCAAGCATTTGAACTTCGTGGCCAAATTGACGTCCTTGTAAACAATGCAGGAATTATGCGACGTGGAAACATTCTAGATATCAGTGTTGACGATTGGAACGATTTGTTTGCAGTCAACATCACTGCCATGTTCCACTTATGTCGTGCTGCGCTTCCACACATGATTGCTGGCGGCGGCGGTGCAATTGTTAACACTGCATCGCAGTGGGGATTGCATCCAGCACCTAACTGCATTGGCTACAACGTGACTAAAGCAGCTGTTGCATCCTTCTCACAAAACTTGGCACGTGATTACGCACCGCACAATGTGCGAGTAAATGCAGTTTGCCCTGGTGAAATTCACACACCGATGCTCGAGGCTGGTGCCAAGCGATCAGGTCGAACCATCGCAGATCTTGATGCGTTAGTTCCGTTCGGTCGAGTTGGTCGCCCCGATGAAGTTGCAGCGCTCGTTGCATTCCTTGCTTCCGAAGAAGCTGCATTCATGTGTGGCTCACTCGTAGAGATCACGGGTGCGCAACCTGTTGCTTAACTCTGCTTTTAAGTCTTGAAGTAGAATTTAGAAATGCGCGGTCAACCGGGAACATTTCTATACTTTCTGTCGCGCAGACTTACAAAAATTCAAGTTCATGGTGAAGAGAACTTAACGGTATTGAATTCACCTGGTCCAGCCATGCTGGTAATTAACCACACGACGGTAGTTGATGTTGTGGTTGTGGTTGGTACTTTGCATAAACTCGGATATACAGTTGATGGTCCATGCAAGGGAAGTTGCAAGCATCACCGACACTTACGACCGGTTGGAACATCGGACATGTGGAACTTCCCGCTTGCCAAACAAATCGTTACCGGCAGCGGCATCATTCCAACGGACCAACATGATGGTAGAAGTGCATATCGTGCAGCTCGAATTGCACTGAAAAACAAAGAATGCGTTTTGATGTATCCCGAAGGTGATGTGCAAATCAATGCGGAAGCATCGCCGAGGCCGTGGCGACCAGGCGCTGCGGCACTAGCAAAGTCTGTTTCAATGCCAATCCTGCCGATTGCGCATCACGACACTAGAAAACTTGGCTCCGGATCAGTTGAGCGAAGTATTCTGCAAGCGCTTTCCAGAGTTTTTCGCAGGCCAACAATTCATTTACTTTTCGGGACACCAGTAATGGCTAGTGAAATTGTCGATTTAACTATGCAAGGAACAAACGACTTTTTAGAAGCCAAGTTGATGGATACTTGGCAGCAAGTTAAAGCCTTTAACTAAGCGTCTTTTTGAGTTCCACGAGTGCGGCTGCGTTGGCGTGGGGTGCGCTCTTTAGCAGGAGCTTTCTCGGCCGTTGCCTTTGTCGCAGCGTTACCTGAACCTGTCGAGCGAGGCTTTGACGCTGAGTTCCGATTATTGCTATTTGATTTAGCGCCGGATCCGGATTTACCAGTCTTTGGTTTTCCTGATCCAGAGCGACGGCCCTTGTTTGCACCAGTCTCACCGAGGTCTTCTAGCTTTTCACCGGCTAGACCTTCACGAGTACGCGCTGAACCAGGTAGTTCGCCAGTAGTTCCCTTTGGGATACCAAGTCCTTCGTATACATGGTCGCTTGAGGAGTAAGTTTCAACTGGTTCATTGAAGTCCATACCAAGCATGCGGTTAATCATTTGCCAACGATT
>JALRCB010000047.1 GCA_023257525.1 Candidatus Nanopelagicales bacterium | reverse complement strand
AACGGTAAAAATCTAGTAGCTGGTCAACTCATGTTAGCTACCTTCCGCGGATTAGGCGGTTTGAGCGAGGTTTCCCCCAATACATTTCAATCTACCGATGCCTCTGGCGACCCGATTTTGGGTGCTGCCAGCACTGGATCATTTGGAACCGTTCGGTCCCAATCTCTCGAGGAGGCAAATACAGATATGGCCCAGGAATTGGTTCGACTCATGGTTCAGCAAAGAAACTACCAAGCTAATGCGCAAAGCATTCGTGCTCAGGATGAACTCATAACGACAACCATCCAAATGTCGCGTTAATTATGGATCGCCTTGTTTTTTCTGCGATGACCGGCGCGCGAGCCGCACTAGGTCAAATGGCCATTACAGCAAACAATCTAGCAAATGCGTCTACGCCAGGATTTCGGGAGCAGGTTGCCGCCTTTCGCGCTGTGCCGATGGGGGGCGATGGTGCGAATACGCGTTCATTTACCATAGACACAACACCTGGATCCAGTTTTTTGCAAGGCTCGGTCGAGAGCACGGGTAATGCTTTTGACGTCGCAATTGCGGATCGCGGTTTTTTTGTCGTTCGTCGTGCCGACGGTCAAGAGGTTTACTCTCGGTCCGGAAGACTCTCTGTCAATGCTCAGGGCCAGTTGATGGGAGCAGGTGGGTTTCCCCTCATGGGCGATGGAGGGCCAATAACGATTCCTCCCAATAGCCGCCCAGAAATTGCAGATGATGGAACAGTGACGATATTTGACGGTGTGTCGCCGCAACCTCAAGTTATTGGTCGCTTAAAGCTCGTTAATCCAGAACCTAGGTCGCTTTCGCGTGCTGCAGATGGTTTGTTTGAGTCTCAGGCGGTGCTCGGATCTGCTCCGCTGGGTGAGGTTCGGATTAAACAGGGATTTCTAGAAGGGTCAAATGTTAGTGTTGCTGCCTCCATGGTAGCGCTTGTCAGTCAGCAGCGAATGTTTGATTTAAACATAAAAATGGTTCAAAACGCTGACACAAATGCCAGGTCGGCTAATGGAATAATGTCCTTGAGTAGAGGTTAAGATGATTCGATCGCTTTGGGTTGCTAAGACCGGTATGGACGTTAATCAGGCTAATCTTGATGTCATTGCCAACAACTTAGCTAATGCTTCGACGACTGCATTTAAACGTGTTAAGCCGACTTTCGAGGACTTGCTTTACCAAACGGTGAGAAGCTCTGGATCTCAGACGTCGGAGCAAACTCAGGCCCCGTCAGGCTTACAGTTTGGTGCAGGTTCTCGCCTTTCAGGCACGTCGAGAATCCTGACTCAGGGTGCAACGCAACGAACTCAAAATGCGCTAGACGTTGCTATTTCTGGTAACGGGTATTTTCAAATCAACTTGCCGACAGGCGTCGCCGCGTACACCAGAGATGGTAATTTTACCAAGGATAATCAGGGTCAATTGGTAACAGCGCAGGGTTATGTCGTGGCACCAGGCATAACAATTCCTGCTGAGGCAACTGCAATTAGTATTTCTGAGTTCGGCCAAATCTCGGTAACACTCGCTGGTCAAGCACAGGCGCAACAAGTCGGGCAACTTCAAATTGTCAACTTTGTTAATCCCGCCGGCTTAGAAGCTATCGGTGGTAATCTGTTTATTGAAACTGCAGCTTCCGGTAATCCGGTCCAGGGTAATCCTGGACAAAATGGTTTAGGAGCGATTCAGCAGTATTTTATTGAAGCATCGAATGTTAGCGTCGCTGAGGAACTGGTAACACTCATTCAGGCGCAACGAGGCTATGATGTGAACACTCGCGTCGTGAGAGCTTCTGATGAGGTGCTTCAAAGGTTAGCACAGGTCTAGAATGATCACAATTAGGCGCTTATTAATCGTTTTTTTCGCGTCGGCCATGGGTGCATGCTCTACGGCGCATTATTCGATTCAGTCTGCACCCTCGGTTGTTCGGCCGAAGCCGCTTGCTTCAACTCCAGCGTCATCAGGAAGTTTGTTTCCCGCCTCGCTCGCTGCAGGAAATCCGAGGCCTCTCTTTGAAGATCGCCGTGCTCGCGCCGTAGGGGATTTATTGCAGGTCGTCATTCAGGAGAAGACGGCAGCTAAACGCGCGTCTGGAAACGCAGCATCTCGTGCAGGTTCGGCTGACGTTAGTATGACTGCAGCCCAAGTTCCTTTCGCTAAGGCGCTAAATGGGCCGGCTATGAAGGCGGAGAGTGATTTATCTTTCGAAGGCAAAGGTGCTGCGAGTGCTAATAATGATTTCTCAGGTGTTTTAATGGTTATGGTTACTCAGGTTCTTAGCAACGGTAATTTGCTTGTTTCTGGAGAAAAGCAGGTTGCGATTGGTAAAGAAGAGGAGGTCATCCGGTTTTCAGGGATTATAAATCCGGCTGATCTTAATAACAACACGGTTTTGTCGACCCAAGTTGCTGACGCTAGGCTTGAATATCGTGGAAGAGGTGTCGCTGATGATGCAACACAACCTGGCTGGCTCTCACGCGGATTGATGAAATTATGGCCTTATTAAGTAAGATCTTTCGGCGTCTTGAGGTTGATTATAGCTTCTGTCGTTTTTCGTTGACTACTGTTTTAGTGATTTTTATTGCGGTAGCAAACCTAAATGCAGAAGCAGCCAAGCTAAGGGAGATAAGTTCTTTTGCGGGTATACGAAGTAACCAACTGATCGGTTACGGTTTGGTGGTTGGCTTGGATGGTTCGGGGGATCAAACAACACAAACGCCGTTCACTATCCAAACGACTCTCTCGTTAATGCAGGCACTTGGCGTCACTTTGCCTGCAAATACGCGGATGCAATTAAGGAACACTGCTGCGGTTATGGTAACTGCGACACTCCCTTCTTTTGCGAAGCCAGGTCAACCGATTGACGTGACGGTATCCTCAGTTGGTAACGCGAAGAGTTTGAAAGGCGGGATGTTGCTCATGACACCGTTGCGCGGTGCTGACGGCCAAGTATATGCAATGGCCCAGGGCAGTGTTGTGGTGCCTGGGGCGGGAGCAAGTGGAGGTGGCGGTTCGGTTACAGTCAACCATCAGTCGGTAGGGAGGGTACCAGCTGGCGGTCTCGTCGAGCGTCAAGTGCCACAAAGCATTGACGATGAACTTGTGCAGGTCGATTTGCATCGATCAGACTTTATGCAAATGCAGAGGGTCGTTGAAGCAGTGGCCAGACGGTTTGGACCTAACGTCGCAATGCCGATGGATGCGCGTGCCGTTCAGTTGAGATTGCCTCTATCGCAGGCTGACCGTGTTCGATTTTTAGCCGAACTTGAGGGTCTTGATATTGATCTTGTAGAAGAAATCCCACGAGTGATCATTAACGCGCGAACGGGATCGGTGGTTATGAATCAAGGAGTGAGGCTTGACCCCGTGGCCGTTGCTCACGGATCACTAACCGTCAAGATTTCAAGAGACCCTGTGGTGAGTCAGCCCTCACCGTTGTCACAGGGCCAAACAGTCAGCACTTCGAGGACTAATGTCGATGTCAACATTGGGTCGGGTTCATTGGGGGCGCTGCCTAAAGGCGCATCGCTCGATGAGGTTGTTAGAGCGCTTAACTTGCTCGGGGCGAATGCGCAAGACCTCGTTGCTATCTTGCAGGCTATGAAGGCTGCTGGTGCTCTTAAAGCTGAACTGGAGTTAATCTAGTGATATCGAGCTCTTACGATCCTTTGATCGTTGGTTTGCGAAATGGTGTTAAGTCTGATCAGGCAATTGGAGCTTCCGCAGCCGAGATCGCTCAGGGTTTTGAGTCCTTGCTGGTAAGGCAGTTTCTAACAGCTGCGAGGTCCGCATCCTTGCTTAGTGAAGAGTCCTCAAGCGAGTCGGGTTGGCGGGAAATGGGTGACGATGCACTCGCGGGTTTTGTGACGAAGCAGGGCGGGTTTGGCTTGACTAAACAGATCACTTCGCTGCTGGAGCAGGCGCAGGTTACACGCCTCTCTGGGATGGTTGCCGCATTCGACTCGCAAGTGACAATGGTCACTTCATCGGGTGCCCTTAACGGGGCGTCTGATATCGCCGTTTCTCACAGATCGGCACAGGAGATTAGACGTCCTGCCCAATCACGATAGGAAGCGGCCTTAATGAGCGGACTCACAACAGTAAATATTATCGGTCTAGCAGGATTAAGGACAGCGCAGTCAGGTATGACGGCTACTGCGAATAACGTCTCCGGCGCAGCCGTTGAAGGATTTCATCGCAGAGAAGTTCATCCGATGATTGTTTCGCCCACCTCTGAGCCTTTGCTGCAAGGGGGGTCGGTGATGGTTGACTCAGTGGTGCGTTCATTTTCTGCCCTTGTTCAGCAACAGTACTTGTCCAACAACAGCAAATTGAAACAAGCAGAGAAGATGGCCAGTTCATCGGCAATTGTTGACAAAATGGTTCTTGACGAAGCGGATGGCTTAACCAAAGTACTCAACGGATTTTTTACCGCTGCCTCCGATTTATCGGCTGATCCTGCTTCGGCCACTGCCCGCACCGCTTTAGCAACTTCATCTCGTGAAACCGCCGATCGCATTCGTAATCTCGCTGAAACAATCGATGAGACTAGAAAACAGGCATATCTCGAGATGGAGCGTATTGCCGGTGTCGCCAATGAAAAATCGGCGGCGTTGGCTCGAGTTAACCAGTTGATCCAGTCGTCTCAGGCATTCGGTAAGCCATTGCCAGCCCCAGATCTTCTCGACGAGCGCGACAGAATCGCAGCTGAAATTGCGGGGTTAGTCGGCGCTGACGTTCGAATCAGTGAGAAAGGCGAGGCGCATGTAAGGTTTGGAGGTCTTTCAATCGTTGAAGGTACCCAGGCTTTTCAGGTACGGGTTATGCGTGATTCTGCTGGTTTGCCGACAGGTACCTTATCCGTTTATCAAAGCCAGCTTAAAGGAACAACCGTTTTTGGTTCTGTGAAGGGTGGAGATGGCGCGCTTGGGGAATTTGGCGGCTTGACTCGTTACGTGGAAGGAGCAAGTGGCTGGCTTAAACGTCTCGATAAAGTCGCAATTGATTTAATTTCTGCGACCTCTCCAGACCCTGAGACCAGCGATTCCTGGCTTGACCGAGTCGGGGAATCCGCCGACGCAATGTTTTATGTCGATGAGTCGCAGATACCTGGTGAGAAGGCACTTAGTCTTCGCTCGTTAATGGAAAGCGGTCTCAATGTACCTTGGGAGTCGTCGGCTGATGAGTCTGCACCACCCCACGAATCGATAGGCATCAAGATTGTCGGGCAGCGTACTACAACGTTACAATCCTGGTCCGACTGGGTTACCTCTGTGAGTAGTGATATTTCCGACTGGCGTGCAGAAGAGGCTTCATTTGGTGCTGTTGATACAGCTCTTAACGAGAAGCGTCAGCAAATAGCCGGCGTTGATCTCGACGAGGAAGCAACCAACTTATTGCGATTTCAGCAGCTCTATCAGGCCAGCAGTTCTGTTATGCAAGCTTCGATGAAAATGTTTGATGTGCTGATTGGCGCCACGTCTTCGAGGTAATCAACCATGAGAACACCTATAGCGACCCGTTTTAACGATTCGCTCACCGCAATACAGAGGCATGCAAGGCAGGTCGCGGATGAGCAGTCTCGCCTAAGTGGTGGCACTAAGCTACTAAGAGCTTCTGATTCACCGATGGCAATTGGGCGGGCTGTTGATCTACGCACAAGTTCAGCACATCTCGACGCATTAAAGCGGTTGCAAGACACAGCTGATAGCAGAATGTCGGAAGCTGAACAGGCAATGGCAGATGCTGCACAGGTGTTGGACGAGTTCCATCAGTTGTGGGTACAAACTCAAAACGGGGCACTTGGTGGCGCACAACTTCAAGCTTTTACCCTTCAGGCAAAATCACTCCAAGAGGAACTTCAGCAGATCCTAACTCGCGCTGACTCTCGAGGTTATAGACTTTTCGATGCCACCGAGCTGGATGTTGTTATTGGTGGGGCTTCGAACGGAGTAGGTCCTGTGAAGATCAACACCGTTGGGGGCGTGGGCGGTCTACGGGTTTTAAATCCTTCGCTTGACGAAGGTTGGGAGAAAGATCAAACACTCGATGAGGCAGTTGATCTAATTGTTTTCAACGAGGATAGTCTTGTTCAGAAGTTTGTTGATGCGTTGGCAAATGGAGAACGGATTGAGCTTGAGGACTTGAATTTTCTAGAAGCCAGCCGAGCGATGATTCATGAACGGATCTACTTAGGTGCGAATCAGGCAAGGCTCGAACGCGCTAGAGTTAGAGTGGAGAACGTTCAGGTTGCAACAAAGACGTCGCTGGCAGAAGAGGTGGATACGGACTACGCTAAGTCAACGATGGAGGTTCAGAAGGCCAAGGCTCTAATGGAAGCGGCTCAGACGATTTCCGCCCAGATCGGTACGATGAACCTCTTCCAAAAACTTGGTTGATAGCCTAATAAGATTTTTAAGCGTTAGTACTAGCTATTTTTTTAACGTGTTTGAGTTTGTCTTTGATTAGGAAGTGTCATGGTCATCCCACTTGGAATTATCATTGGTTTCGGCTGTGCCATTGCAGGCTACGTGCTCCACGGCGGAAATCCAGTGGTGCTCTGGCAGCCAACCGAAATGTTGACGATTTTTGGTTTGGCAATTGGCGCAACAATTTCCTCCAACACAAGTCGCACTATTAAACTAATGATGCATGACTTGAGCGCTGTGTTTAAGGGCTCGAAGGTCAATAAAGTGTTTCTTCTTGACGTCCTCGCACTGATGTTTGAGTTGCTCAATAAGATTCGTAAAGACGGCTTGATGGCGCTTGAAGCCGACATCGAAGAGCCAGAGAACAGTGAGATTTTCAAGAAATATCCTGCGGTTCTTGAGAACCATCACTTGGTTGAGTTTTTGACCGATTACTTGAGGATGATGCTCGGCGGTTCACTTAATCTTGTCCAGCTCGAAGGATTAATGGAACAAGAGCTTGAAGAGTTTGTGAAAACCGAGCATCTTGCAGTGCATGCCGTTGATAATATGGCGCAGGGCTTGCCAGCTTTCGGGATTGTGGCTGCGGTGATGGGTGTGGTTCAGACCATGGGGTCAATCGGCTTGCCGCCCGCCGAATTGGGCAAGCTCATTGGTGCAGCCCTTGTGGGGACTTTCTTAGGGATTCTATTTTCCTATGCGGTTGTAGCGCCAATGGCCTCAGCAATGGGTCAGCGCGGCGAACTGGAAATTAAGTCCTTATTTGCCGTCAAAGCTATTTTGCTGGCGAGCTT
>JALRCB010000046.1 GCA_023257525.1 Candidatus Nanopelagicales bacterium | reverse complement strand
ACGCGACGCACGTCAACACCAGCTGGTACTTCGATAAGTACCGGTGCGAAATTCAAAATACTTGTGATGCCATTGCGAACCATTAAGTCGCAAACTTCTTGGGCAGCTGTTTCTGGAGTTGCAATAACTCCGATTGATGCGCCACTGCTTAGAACAACCTGTGGCAGTTTTGAAATGTCTGTAACAACGATTTCTTTGCCAGCGACAGTTACGGATTCGCCAACTCGACCTGGGTCGGTGTCGAACAAGCCCACAACCGAAAAACCTCGGGAAGCAAAACCTGGGTAGCCAGCAAGTGCGTTACCTAAGTTTCCAATTCCAACAATTACTACTGGCCAAACCTGAGTAAGACCTAATGCGCGAGCAATTTGATAAAGCAAGAATTCAACGTCATAACCAACACCACGAGTTCCATACGAACCTAAGAATGAAAGATCCTTGCGAAGTTTTGCGCTAGACACACCACTGGCCTCGGCCAACTCTTCGGACGAGACCAGGAGAACTCCACGCGCAGTTAGTGAAAGCAGGCTGCGGTGATACATCGGAAGACGACTAACGGTCGCGTCAGGGATAACACCACGAGCACTTACGTGCGAGTTCGGTGTCTGCGACAGCGACATTAAAACCATCCTTTTTGTGACCGTATGGCGATCAGGTTATGCGCCTTTTCGCTTTGTGCAAAATTGGCGTTAAGACCCTAGATCGTGCTAGGGAAATCAAGGATTTTTGATGTTACAAACGTGACTGATGTGACTTGACGAAGTAGCGAAAATTAGTTGGTTTTTTTCGTTAAAGCAGCGCGAAGGCGCGCTTCGTCTACGCGCCACTTGTCATGTATTTTTCCGTCAATCATTGTGACTGGGATTGATTCAAAATACTGATCTGCAAGTTGGGGGTCTTCCAGAATTGATTGTTCACTCCAAGTTTCACCAAGGTCCTCGCACACTTTGGCGATTATTAACCTGGCGTTTTCGCATAAATGGCAATCTGGTTTTCCAATGAGTACAACACGTGGTTCCATTTTTTTGCTCCCATCGGTCTGTAACCAGTGTGGCACATTGCATTCGCAGTACCCTATAAACATGGGCACAAATTCAGCTGGAATGCCTATCAACGAAGCCATTCCGGAACCCCAAAAAATTGGTGCGTTCTTTGATATCGATAACACCATCATGCGCGGTGCCAGTATCTATCACTTGGCTCGGGGGCTGTTCGCTCGCAAGATTTTGAGCGCAACTGACTTAGCTAACTTTGCAATAGCGCAAGGAAAGTTTCTTACTTACGGTTCCGAAAATCTTTCCGACATGGCCCGCATCACCGAGAATGCGCTTTCATTTGTAACTGGCCGAACCGTTGAAGAAGTTATCGGCTTGTCCGAAGAAATTTATGACGAAATCATGGCAGACAAAGTTTGGCCAGGAACCGTGCAATTGGCTCACACGCACCGAGCAGCTGGGCACCAGGTCTGGTTAGTCTCAGCAGCGCCAATTGAACTGGCAAACATCATCGCCACCAGACTCGGATTAAGCGGTGCGATCGCGACTGTCAGCGAAGTCGAAAATGAGGTCTACACCGGCCGACTGAAAAATCCTCCGATGCATGGCGAGCAGAAAGCCATCGCAGTTGCAAAGTTAGCCAGCGAACATGGTTTGGATTTGGTTCATAGTTTTGCTTATTCCGATTCCAGCAATGACATTCCGCTTTTGGAAAGCGTCGGGAATCCAACTGCGATTAATCCAGATTCGTCGCTACGAAGGCATGCCATCGAAAATGGCTGGCCGGTTCATGATTTCCGCAGACAGCGGTTAGTTAAGCGTTATGGCGTACCTGCGGGCGCAACAGCAATTGCATTAGTAGGCGCGGGTGCCGGGATAGCAATTGCTGCCACCCGACGCTCCCGCGCCTGAAGTTTTTGAAAGGGCTTACTTGCCCTTATTGCGACGCTGTGAACGCGTCTTCTTAAGCATTTTGCGATGCTTCTTCTTGGCCATGCGCTTGCGGCGCTTCTTGATCACCGAGCCCATTTGGACCACCTTTACTTATGTTGTTTAACTGAGTCTACGTGCTTGCTTTAGTGAACTTGCGTTAGGACTGGAATGCTCCAGTTACCCAACTATTTACCCTGCTTCTACAAATGATTCTTGTAGGTAAGTGTGGACAGCTTGTTCTGGAATTCGAAATGATCTTCCAACCTGAACTGCTGGTAGTTCACCGTTATGCACTAAGCGATACACAGTCATTTTTGAAACTCGCATTGCAGTTGCAACTTCAGCAACTGTTAAGAAGCGAACTTCTCCGAGCGGACGTTCATTTGATGCACCCATAGGTCACCGAAACCATTCTGTGTGGGCTAAGCACCGGCTTCCCCTCCGGGCTGAACGTCACACTCATTCGTAGATGCTTACATTAGTGGCGAATGGGACGTAAGTGAAAGTCGGTTCAGAAAGTAACTTAAATTACACGCGTGTAATTTAAAACTCGTTATTGCTGACCGAGTTCCCGCGAACGATCACGAGCCGCTTCCATCGCGCTCAAAAACGCTGCACGGACTTTAAAGTCATCAAACTGTCGCAATGCTGCAACCGTAGTGCCACCAGGCGAAGTAACTTGTTCGCGCAAAACCGTTGGATGTTCGTTGGTTTCCCGAAGCATAGTTGCCGCGCCATATACGGTTTGCAAGACCAACTCGTTGGCCACATCGCGGGGCAGACCTAGCATTACCCCGCCCTCGATCATGGCCTCCACAACGTAAAAGATGTATGCCGGGCCAGAACCTGAAATCGCAGTTACTGCGTCTTGATATTTCTCAGGAACTCGGACGACTTGGCCAACACTTCGTAGCAAAGTTTCGACTGTTAATAAATGTTCCTCAGTGCTGTTTGTGCCAGAGCTGATCGCAGCCATACCTTGATCTACCAAAGCTGGGGTGTTTGGCATCACGCGAATCACTGGAGTTTTGGCTGGCAGTAAATCTTCCATAAAACCAGTCGTGATTCCCGCAGCGAGTGAGACAACTAAAGTTCCAGGCCTTAGCGAGTCTTTGATTTCATCCAAAACAATCGACATATCTTGAGGCTTTACTACTAAAACTACGGTGTCAGCCTTAGCGGAAACTTCTTGATTAGTTCCATTTGCTACGCCGTGCTCTTTAGTAACTTCGGCAGATCTTTCAATTCGACGATCCGCGATTAGAAGTTCAGATTTTGGAACTCCAGCTCTTAGTAGGCCCGATAACAAGGTCTCCCCCATTACGCCAGCCCCGATGATGGCAGTAGTCATAACGCAGTCCTAACCCTTGGAAACCAGGGAACGTAAGAAGAGTGAAAGGTTTGATGGCTTCTCTGCCATTCTGCGCATTAGATACGGGTACCACTGATCGCCATAAGGAACATAAACCCGAACTTTGTGACCCAGTTCAGCCAAGCGAACTTGTTCGTCTGGGCGGACGCCAAGCAGCATCTGGAACTCGAAAGTTTCCTTATTGCGACCGCTTCGAAGGGCCAAAGCCTGGCCAATCTGGATTAGACGTGGGTCATGCGTAGCCAACATCGGATAAGCATCGGATTCGATCAAGGTGCGCATACTGCGAACGTATGCCTTATCAATTTCGCCACGATCAACAAAAGCTACGTCGGCAGCTTCGGCGTATGCACCCTTGCAAAGACGGATGCGAGAGTCGTTGTAAGAGTAGGCAGCAACGTCATCTTCAGTGCGATGAAGTTGTGCTTGAAGTACGCCACCAGTAGTTGGGAATTCTTTACGTACTTCAGTCAAGATCCGCAGAGTTGAATCAATTGTTGTGTGGTCTTCCATATCGAAAGTTACTGTTGTGCCAACTTGCTTTGCGATGGAACAAATCTCAAGAGCATTTTCTAGTGCGATGCTTTCACCGCTGTCGCCAAGTGCCTGACCAACAGCTGAAAGCTTTACCGAAACTTCAGCGCTATCGGAAAGTCCAGCAGCAGATAATGCGCGAAGCACATCTTTGTAATCAGCAACAGTTGTGTCTGCAGCTGCGCGATCCAAAGTATCTTCACCCAGACGATCAACAGTTGCCAGCAGTCCTAGATCATGCAGATTCTGAACGGTCGCAACTACATCAGCTGTTGTTGTGCCTGCCACAAATCGATTTACTACGCCACGGCTCAATGGTGAGGTTGAAACAAGGTGCTCCAACTTTTCACTGCGTGATGCGGAAACTAATAATTCGCGAAGCATGGCTCTCCCACCTATGGCGATCCAAGTAATGGATCTAGCCCTTACTTTACGCGGTTATCGGACTACTCAGCATCGTCAGGGAACCAGTCCAAGCGGCGCAAGATTATTCCTTCCCGAAGGGCCCACGGACAAATTTCTAAGGTGTCCAGTTTCAAAAACTCCATGGCTTCTTGCGCCACGATCGCGCCAGCCAACAGCTGTTCGGCTCTTCCAACTGAGATGCCTGGCAATTGAGCCCGTTGTGAATAATTCATTTCCGAAATTCTTGGTACCCAATCATTCAAATCTTCTAGCGATAATTCACGCTGTACTCGCTGGCCTTCACTTGATGGAGCCGCGCCACCAAGGCGTGCAAGTTGTCTAAATGTTTTACTCGTAGCCACGGCATGATCAAATTCACTGTCGAGCAGGTGGGCAAACTCAGTCTCTAGAGTCTTCTTGATGTGCTTGCGCAAGGCCTTAACTTCATCGGCACTTGGAATTTCTTTTGTGAAGAAGTCGCGAGTTAGTCGACCCGCACCTAGCGGCGTTGACATTGCAAGCTCGGGATGTTCGTCGGTTCCAATAGCAACTTCAAATGAACCGCCGCCGATATCTGCTACCAGCAGACGTCCGGAGGACCAACCAAACCAACGACGAACCGCAAGGAAAGTCAGAATCGCCTCATGCTCGCCATCAAGAACTTGTAAATCAATTCCGGTTTCTGTCTTTATCTTCGCCAGGACTGCATCTGAATTTTTCGACTCGCGAATGGCCGAGGTCGCAAATGCTAAGAGCTCATCACAGTCGTGTTCTTCAATGAATTTGTTACATTCCTGCAAAACCTCAATCAATGACTTAACTGAAGACTTCTTGAGATCGCCATCATCTTTGAGTTGTTCCGCTAATCGGAGTTCGTACTTTTGAGACATTGCTGGAATTGGAGCCGCTCCAGCGTGAGCATCGACGATCAAAAGGTGAACGGTGTTTGAACCAACGTCTAACACTCCCATTCGCATACCTGAAACAGTACTAGCGGAACGGGTGCTGGGTATGTAAGCACTCACAAACGCATTAGGATTTATCCGTGGTTGAAAAGAATCAAGATTTCCCTCGCGCGTGGGTCGAGTTTGTTGATCCCGAGGATGACACTAATTTGTATCGTTGCGATCTGACCTGGTTAACAAGTCGCTGGACTTGTATCTGGGGAAATGGTTGCAAAGGAATCGATAAAGAAAATCCTGACGTTGGTTGTTGCAACCTGGGTGCCCATATCGCCGACAAAGAAGATTTCAAAAACACCAAGAAGCATGCTGCGATGCTGACTCCTGACATTTGGCAGAACTACGCTGAAGGCCACGAGAACGGAATGTTCGAAAAAGACGATGACGGCGCAAAGAAAACTCGCGCCTTCAACGGTGCTTGCATCTTCCACAATCGCAATGATTTTGAGGGTGGCGACGGCTGTTCGCTTCACATCCTTGCCGGTCAAATGGGTGTAAATCCGTTAGTGACAAAACCACAAGTTTGTTGGGAGCTTCCAATTCGTCGCACGTTTGAAGAAGTTAAGCGTCCAGACGATGTAGACATCATCGTTATTGGAATTGAAGAGTACAACCGACGTGGTTGGGGTCCTGGCGGCGAAGATTTGGATTGGTACTGCACAACAGCAACCGAAGCTCATGTTGGAGCTCGCGCGGTTTATCAGTCCTACGAACCAGAGCTAACAGCGCTGATGGGTAAAAAGGCTTACAAGATTTTGGCAGACCACTGCGCGGCACGCGAAGAAATGATTGCTGCAGCACGCGCATCAGATAACACTCGTGCCATCAAGTACCTAGCTATCCACCCAGCAACGCCTAAATCCTAAGTACCTATTCACAGCCGATTAAGTTCACCAATACCGCACCAAAAGGAACGGCTGTCGGTGAGGGCGCGTAACCTAAGGTCATGGCTAAAGCAGTTCGCGCATCATATAAGTGCACCGAGTGTGGGTGGACTGGTCACAAATGGGTTGGTCGATGCCCGGAATGCCAAGCGTGGAGTTCAGTTACTGAATCATCAGTTGCCGCAAGTAGCGCTGGATTGCGAACTTCAACTGCAGGTGTGGCACCTGGAAAGCCGGCTCGGCCGGTAAAAGAAATTCCACTTGGCGAAGTTGAGCGAACCTCAACTGGGATTGAAGAATTTGATCGCGTACTTGGTGGTGGATTAGTTGCTGGCCAATGTGTCTTGCTAGCTGGCGAGCCTGGTGTTGGAAAATCAACTCTGTTACTTGAAGCCGCAGATAAGTTTGCCCGCGCATCTGGCAAACCTCGAAAAGTTTTGTACATCTCAGGTGAAGAGTCTGCTGAACAAATTGGAATCCGAGCAAGGCGCATCGGAGTTAATGCCGAAACGTTACTTATCGCCGATGAAACTGACTTAGCAGTTCTGCTTGGACACGTTGAAGAAGTAGATCCAGACTTACTAATCGTCGACAGTGTGCAAACCATTGCATCAGCAGAACTAGATGGTCGGGCTGGTGGCGTAGCTCAAGTGCATGAAGTTACTCAAGTTTTAACTCGGGCTGCTAAAGGTCGTCGGATGCCGCTATTACTAATTGGTCAGTCCACGCGCGATAACTCAGTTGCTGGACCCCGCTCACTCGAGCACTTAGTCGATACAGTTCTAACTTTTGAAGGTGATCGCGGAACGCCACTTCGATTACTGCGCGCGAACAAGAATCGATACGGGCCTGCAGATGAAGTTGCCTGTTTCGAACAAGCCGACGATGGTCTGCGACAAGTTACTGATCCGTCTGCCCTGTTTAGATCTCAACGCGACCAAGCCATCCCTGGAACTTGCATCGCCATCACACTCGAAGGTCGCCGTGCCTTGCTAGTTGAGGTTCAAGCCTTAACTACAACCAGCCCGGGAAACAACCCAATGCGTCGAACCCCGGGATTTGATAACGCTCGGGCAGCCATGCTGATTGCAGTGACTGAGCGGGCAGCTCGGTTAAAGCTCTGGGACAAGGACGTCTATT
>JALRCB010000045.1 GCA_023257525.1 Candidatus Nanopelagicales bacterium | reverse complement strand
CATCTAGCGGAACTCGCATGAGATATTCCGAGCGAACTAGTCGCTTTGAATTGTGTGCGAAAAGTCATGACCGTAAGCGCTCTGCTTGGTCAGGTCAAGGTGGCACGTCATTGATGGATGTAACTATTGGTAATCATTTATCTGACGTAACTCAAAAGCTAAGGATCCAAAACAACCAAATTGATACGGATGCTGGGCGTCATCGAGTCACACTCTCGCCGAGCGCTGTATCTGATTTATTGATCTACATGCTCTGGAGTTCAGCAGCAAGAGATGCTGCAGAGGGACGTAGCGCATTTTCAAACGTAAAGGGTGGAACGCGAGTTGGCGAAACACTTACCAAACGGAGTCTGAATCTTGCGACTGATCCAAGCTTAAAAGGTATCGAGACCTTTGATCGCGTTGTTAACTTGGGTTCCTCTGCGCTAGGTAGCGCTTTTGACACTGGAATTGAAATCGGTAGAAGCGACATCATTACTGATGGCGTGTTGACCGCACTTGGAAGTAGTCGACACGCAGCCCAAGAAGCCAAACTTCCATTTACTCCCCTTACGGACAACATTTCGTTAGTTGATGCGCAAGGAAGTGGATCACTTGCAGAATTGGCAAGTCGAATGTGTGATGGTCTACTAATTACCTGTCTCTGGTACATCCGGGAAGTTGACCCACAGAATTTGCTGCTAACGGGCCTGACCCGAGATGGAGTTTATGTGGTATCCGGCGGTGAGGTAATTGGCGCTACCAACAACTTTAGATTTAACGAATCACCAATCGATATGCTTGCAAGAATTACTGATGCTGGCGAAACAGTGCCGTGTCTACCAAGAGAGTGGGCCGATTGGTTTTCGCGCGCTCAAGTGCCACCGCTAACGATTGAAGGATTTAACCTGTCAACTAAATCAGATGCGATTTAGGCATCTTCTAGTCGGTACCCGAGCTTCATTCCAACCTGAATGAAAGTGAGATCTCCGTCACGCAAGTTGCCGCGGATCTCGGTAACTTCAAACCAGTCAATGTGACGCGTAGATTGCGAAGCCCGCTTTAAGCCATTTCGGATAGCCTCGTCGATACTTACTGGTGAGGTACCAACAATTTCGGTCAAAGCGTACGTTCTAGTGGTCATTTTGAGCTCCTGTGGAAATGCCAAACATGTAGTAACACCGTAGCCTAGAAGGGTCCGACGAGCATCAGTAGGTAGCCATGAAGCAAGAGCCAGAGGTATTTAGTATCTCTAAGGTTGAAACTGGGCTAACTCAGGATCAATCTGGGCGGCAACGACGCTACTTAATCAGCATGGGTCTTCGCACCGCTTGCTTCGTGGGCGGGATCGCTGCCGAAGGCGTACTGCGTTGGACGCTTATTGTCGGTGCAGTCGTTCTTCCATACTTCGCGGTTGTCATCGCGAATGCTGGCCGGGAACGTGGCGGCTGGGCAGGTTCTGGAGACTTCATCGTCCCAAACAACGAAGCGCTCGAGACTGGTCGCTCGTCAACTCATTAATCAGGCACAATTGAATTCGTGAGTGCTTTTAAATTCCTTTTAGCGCCAAGATGGATCGCAATTACGTTGGTCTGTATCTTTATGCTCCCTGCATTTCAAGCACTCTCAAACTGGCAATGGCATAGATTGCAAGACCGACAAGCTGCTAATGTTCTGATTCAAGAACAGATCGATAAGGAACCTGTTGCTATTGACGAATTGATCGTCACAGCTGATGGCGCAACGACAGTGCCAAATGACTTTCAATGGCGATCTGTTGAATTGACCGGAGTTTGGCAGACCGAAAACCAGGTACTAGTCCGCAAGAAGAGTCTTGAGTCAGACTTGGGGTTATGGGTAGTTACTCCCCTTGAATTAGTTGACGGAACTATCGTGATGGTAAATCGAGGTTGGACTGCCGCCGCTAACTCCGCTGTTGATAGTCCAGTAGTTGCCGATGTTCCAACTGGAACTATCGAGGTACTTGGGCGACTCCGCGAGATCACCCTCCGAACCAAACCAGCACCAACTGATTTACCTGATGGTCAAGTCGACCGAATTATTCCGCTTGAGATTGTCGACAGTCCAGAGACATTAAGTAACGCTTATGTTGAGATGACTGCCAGTCGCCCAGAATCAAAATCTTCAGACATTAGGACCCTGCCGGCACCCGAGGTAACGGAAGGCGCGCATAGGTCATACGCAATCCAATGGTTGTTCTTTGAGATCATGACAGTTATTGGCTGGATCATTCTGGTTCGAAACGAATTGAAAGAACAGCGCAAAATAAGTCTGAGCTAGCTCTTATCTTCTGCGAACTGACGATGATACAGATCTGCATAAACTCCACCAGTAGCGAGCAGTTCCTCGTGCGTGCCTCGCTGAACAATTCGTCCGTCATCAATTACTAAAATTTGATCCGCCTGACGAATCGTCGATAGTCGATGCGCAACCACAATTGAAGTTCGACCCTGTAGCGCAATTGCCAGCGCCGCTTGAACTGCGGATTCATTCTCGGAATCTAAATGAGCAGTTGCTTCATCCAGGACAACAACATCAGGGGCCTTAAGCAGTAATCGAGCTATGGCAAGACGTTGCTTTTCGCCACCTGAAAGTCGATGTCCTCTATCGCCAACGACGGTATCGAGACCCTCAGGCAGACTCCGAATCATTTCTGCGATTTGGGCACTTTCACAAGCACTCCAGATTTCGGATTCACTCGCCTCGGTATTCGCGTAGAGCAAGTTAGCACGAATGGTGTCGTGATACATGTGAGCATCTTGCATCACAACGCCAACTACGCGGTGAAGTGACTCTTGAGTTACATCTTTCACATCTACGCCGGAGAGTTTTACTGAACCAGATGTTGCATCGTAAAGCCTTGGAATTAGGGCGCTGATTGTGCTTTTGCCAGCACCCGATGGTCCTACCAATGCAATTAAGTCACCCGGGGCAGCCTGGAATGAGATGTTCGTTAAAGTCAATTCCTCAGTTGCGCGTGATTCGGGCTGGGCTACTGACTCCAAACTTGCTAACGAAACTTCTGCAGCAGATGGGTACTTGAAATCAACATTGGAAAACTCAATGCTAACTCCCCCGCGATTTAACTCCTTGGCATCTGGCTTGTCTTTAACCATGGGTTCCAGGTCTAAGACTTCAAATACTCGCTCAAATGAAACTAATGAAGTCATAATGTCCACTCGAACGTTCGCGAGAGCTGTGATCGGGCCGTATAGGCGACCTAATAACGCTGACAATGCCAGCAATGTACCCAATGTCAAAGTTCCGTTAATGACTGAAATGCCACCCATGCCGAAAACTAATGCCGTAGCCAACGATCCAACTAGAACTATTGCAGTAAAAAATACGCTGTTCGACATAGCGATTCGAATGCCCATGCTGCGAACCGAATCTGCCTTCTCCGAGAACATTTCTGATTCGCGTTTTGGGGTTCCGAATATTTTCATTAGTAGAGCGCCTGAAACGTTGAAACGTTCAGCCATTTGAGTGCTCATTGCTGAGTTGAAGTCAGCTTGCTGTCGAGTCAATTGCTGGAGACGGGTTCCCATCCAGCGAGCGGGAATCATAAAGAGCGGAAGTAAAAGCAATGAAGCCACTGTGATCTGCCAAGAAAGGACGAACATAGTTGCAGAGACAATTACCAAGCTAATGACGTTGCCGACTACGCCGCCCAGCGTCGAAGTGAATGCTCGTTGTGCTCCCATCACATCGCTGTTTAGGCGCGAGATTAAAGCGCCAGTTTGTGCGCGCGTAAAGAATGCGATCGATTGACGTTGAACATGGTCGAAAACCTGGGTTCGCATGTTGAAGATCAAACCTTCACCAATGGTTGACTGCATTCGACGACTCAATAAGCCAAGTGCTGCGCCCAGAATCGCTGTGATTGCAATACCTGCTGCGAGTAGCGCAACTAGCCGGGAATCCTTGTTTGGAATAGCAACGTCGACAATTTCCTTGAACAGCAATGGCTGAGCTACTACCAGCAGCGAATCAATGACTAGTAATGAAAGATACGCAGCGATGTAGCCCCGAAACTCAGTTGCGTAAGTTAAAACGCGCTGGATGGTGCCATCAGCAAGAGTAGTTTTCTTTACTGATTTATCCTTTGTGAACCCTTGATACGCCGCCCAAGGATTTCCGCCATGCAAGCTCATGTATTCGCCTAGTTTCTTTGCTCGCTCTGAGTTTATCTGGTGTCGGGTATCGCAAAGCGAAATGCCGAAATTGAATTAAGCCAGCGAGATTAGGTCTAAGTAATCTTCATTCCAAAGATCTTCAACACCATCCGGCAAGAGCAAGACTCGTTCCGGCTGAAGTGCTGTAACTGCACCCTCATCGTGCGTTACTAGGACTACCGATCCCTCATAGTTGTGTAACGCATCCAGAATTTCAGCGCGGCTTGCTGGATCAAGGTTGTTCGTGGGTTCATCTAAGAGCAGAACATTGGCGGCAGATACCACCAACATGGCAAGGCTCAATCGAGTCTTTTCGCCACCAGATAGAACGCCAGCTGGTTTGGCAACTGCATCTCCAGAAAACAGGAATGATCCAAGTACATTACGTACTTGCGCGTCATTCATGTCGCCTGAGGCAGACACCATGTTCTCTAGAACTGATCTCTGGGGATCAAGTGTTTCGTGTTCCTGTGCGTAGTAGCCAACTTTGAGACCATGACCGGGCTGAATCTCTCCAGTGTCTGGAATATCTACTCCCGCCAGAATTCGCAGTAATGTCGTCTTGCCAGCACCATTTAATCCGAGCACAACAACTTTGCTGCCTCGGTCGATTGCTAGATCAACATCGGTAAAGATTTCCTGTGAACCATAGACCCGACTCAAGCCAGTTGCCATAAGCGGTGTTTTACCGCACGGTGCTGGAGTTGGGAATCGAAGCTTGGCAACTCGATCTGCCTGTCGAACTGTTTCTAGACCACTCATCAATTTGTCTGCTCGCTTAAGCATGCTTTGTGCAGCTTTTGCTTTGGAAGCTTTCGCGCGCATTCGATCTGCCTGAGCCTGTAAAACTTGTGCTTGCTTTTCGGTATTTGCGCGTTCTCGCTTGCGGCGACGTTCATCAGTCTCGCGCGAGTTTAAGTATTCTTTCCAACCTACGTTGTAGAGATCTAGCGTCTGACGATTAGCATCCAGGTAGAACACGCGATTAACCGTGGCTTCGAGAAGTTCAACATCGTGACTGATAACGACTAATCCCCCTTGATGATTAGCCAGAAAGCCACGTAACCAAACAATCGAGTCCGCGTCTAAGTGGTTAGTTGGTTCGTCCAAGAGCAAAGTTTCGGCGCCGCTGAACAGGATTCGAGCCAGTTCAATTCTGCGGCGCTGACCACCAGATAAAGTCCCCAGCGTCTGAGCCAGAATGTCTACGGTAAGTCCAACACTGGCCGCAAGTGAGGCTGCCTCACTTTCAGCGGCATAGCCACCGGCGGTTTGGAATGATTCCTCGGCGCTGGCATACTTTCGCATTGCCTTGTCTCGAACTTTTTCATCCTCGGAACCCATGTCGATTTCGCACTGCCGCATTCGCTTAATGAGATCGTCAAGGCCACGTGCGCTTAGGATTCGATCCATAGCTACTACGTCTAAATCGCCAGTTCTAGGATCCTGCGGCAGATAACCGACCGACGCAGATGTGGCAATAACACCCTTTGCAGGCTGAACTTGCCCGGCTAGGACTTTGGTAAGAGTAGTTTTACCAGCACCGTTTCTGCCAACTAGTCCGACGCGATCACCGCTATCTACCCGGAAAGTAGCTCCAGATAGCAGCAGTTCGGCTCCAGCGCGTAATTCAATGTCTGTTGCTTGAATCACAGTGAAAGCAGGCCAATCTATAAGAGTGCGAGAATTCGCAAACTCAATGTTATCGCGAGAAACTACAGGTTAAAACCGAGCGCGCGTAGCATTTCGCGACCTTCGTCTGTGATCTTGTCTGGACCCCATGGTGGCATCCAAACCCAGTTCAATTTGAAGTCAGAAACGTGACCATCTAATGCCGCGCGAGTTTGATCTTCAATCACGTCAGTAAGAGGACAGGCTGCAGAAGTAAGTGTCATGTCGATAGTTGCGATATTTCCTTCATCGACGGTAACTGCGTAAACCAAACCAAGATCAACCACATTGATGCCAAGTTCAGGGTCTACGACGTCCTTCATTAATTCAAATACATCATCTTCTTGTAGCACGGTCATTAGTTTTGCTCCTTGTTTGATTCTGTAGAAATTTTAGATTCGTTGTTGTTGTCTGCTCCGGCCTGAATTGCCGCATCTTTCCATGCCATCCATGCCAATAGTGCGCACTTTACTCGTGCTGGATACTGAGCCACACCCGCTAGTGCAATACCATCGCCAAGAATGTCCTCATCGGCTTCGACGGTGCGCTGCAACATAGCAATCAGATGCTCAACCGCAGCTTCGCCGGATTCGAAATCAAGATTGTTGATTTGATCGAACATGATTGATGCAGATGCCTGGCTAATTGAACAACCCATGTTGTCGTAAGAAACGACGATCTTGCCGTCTGCTCCCCGACTGACTCGTAGTGTGATCTCATCACCACAAGTTGGATTGACGTGATGAACTTCAGCATCAAACTGCTCTGCTAATCCCTTGCCATGTGGGCGTTTATAGTGGTCGAGAATGATTTCCTGATACATGTTTTCAAGTTTCATGATCAAACTCCAAAGAATTTCTTGGCTGAATAGATGCCAGCAACTAGTGCGTCAACGTCTTCAAGATCGTTATAGATGTAGAAAGTGGCCCGTGTGGTTGCTTGAACTCCGTAGCGAATACAAGCTGGTTTAGCGCAATGCTGCCCTACCCGAACTGCAATTCCACTTTCATCCATTACTTGACCCACGTCATGAGGATGCAACCCTTCCAGCACGAAAGAAACCGCTGATCCTCGATTTACTGAATTCTCTGGACCGATCACGCGCAGACCAGGAATGTCCGCTAGTCCAGCAAGGGCGGCTTCCGTAAGCATGTGCTCGTGTTCTGCCACATTGTCCATGCCAAGTGCTCGCAAGTAGTCGGCAGCAGCTGACATGCCTACAGCTTGAGCTGCCATCGGTACCCCAGCTTCAAACCGCTTTGGCGGAGCCGCGAAGGTAGTTCGCTCCATTGAAACTGATTCGATCATTGAGCCGCCGGAAATAAATGGCGGCATGGCAGAAAGCACTTCTGATTTACCCCAGAGACATCCGATACCGAGAGGACCAAGCATCTTGTGGCCGCTCCAAGCTATGAAGTCAACACCGAGTGCAACAACATCAACTGGCATGTGAGGAACGCTTTGACAAGCATCTAGGAACACCAAGGCTCCAACTGTTTCCGCAAGCTTGACGATTGCCGGGACGTCGTTCACTGTTCCTAGCAAATTTGATTGATGAGTAACAGCCACGATCTTGGTCCGCTTGGTAAAC
>JALRCB010000044.1 GCA_023257525.1 Candidatus Nanopelagicales bacterium | reverse complement strand
CAAAAAGTAATCAATTCTTTTTCAGAAAAACTCTTAGTTTGATTTATGAGTTCTTTACTCAGCTCATGACGCAGTGGTGTCTTTATGCCTAAGAACTCAAATTGATTGCGCATATAGGCAGATGCGCCTTCAGCTACTTCTTTGTCAGCAACCTTTTCAAATTCAGTTCTTAGTTGCTTTAAGTGATTCGACATGGATTTAATGAAAAGGTTACGTACTACTTAAGCCAGAAATCTTGCCAGCGAACAAAAATCAAAGCCATGATGATTAAGTAAGACGCAGCAACAAGTATCCACTTCAAGGCAACAATTACTTCAGAAAGTGATTTCCCAAGACTTAAACGTTCGCTAGAAAGATTGTCTGTTGTTACTTGCCAGAAGATTGGAATCGTTACAGCCCAAACCACCATGCACCATGGGCAAAGCGCACCAATTACATAAAGGCTTTGGCTCACTAACCAGATGACAAAAACCATTCCAGCCAGCGCGCCAATATTTAGTCCAAGCCACATTGATCGTGGCAGTTCTACGCCTGCAAATAGCAGGGCGCCAAACATAATGACAATGCTGAAACCAATTACACCTAAAACTGGATTCGGAAATCCAAAGAGTGATGCTTGTTCGGTGCTGATAACCGAACCGCAGGAAAGCACAGGATTGATGTCGCAGTTAGGTACGAAGTCTGGATTACTAAGTACTGCGATTTTTTGAATAATCAGTTCAATGGAAGCGAAAATGCCGATGATTCCGCCAACAACAAGGATCCAAGCAGTTTGTCTATAACTGACTTTTTGGTTTTCCATTAGCTGACTTCCATCTCTACAGTGACTTACTTCAACTCTAACGCACGAAAGTTAAGGACCATCGGTACAAGTAATTCCATCTTCAACTTCTCCAGTTAAGTAGAAATTATCGACGATTTCATCGATGCACTTTGAGCCTTGGTAGTAGGCAGTATGCCCATCACCATCCAGGGTTAGCAGGACTCCCTTTGATAACTGAGCTGCCAAAGCCTGACTCCAGGCATAAGGAGTTGCTGGATCGTTAACAGTTCCAACAACCAAGATTGTTGGAGTTCCAGGTGCTGTGATTTCTTTCGGCACACCAGTGGCTTCGGCTTGCCAGTAACTGCAACTTATGTTGCTCCAGGCTAAGTACTCACCGAAGTTAGGTGCCACTTTTTTCCATTCACTCGCAAGTGCAACAGTTTGTTCGGTTGTGGCGCGATCTGGACGATCTAAACAATTCACGGCTGCGATGGCATCGTTTGAGTTGTCTTTATAGCTGCCATCAGATTGTCGACCAGTGTAAAAGTCAACACTGGAAGCAAGGCCTGAAAAATCACCATCAAAGGCAAGACCTAGATTTGTGCGCAACTCCGGCCAACCGTATTGCTTGTCATACAACGAGCCAACAACACCTAACGTTCCCATTGCTTGGGTAAACAACCGACCATCATCCAGAGTTATTGGATTTGCATCCAGTTCGATCAATAGATCGCCAACTTCGGAAACTCCCGCTGCGCCACTTGCTGAGAGAGGGCAATCTGATTTGGTGACGCAGTCATCCACGAACCTATTCAGTGCCAACTCAAAACCTAGAGCTTGTCCATATGAAAGCTGTTCATTTGTAAGCGTTGGATCTATCGCACCATCAAGTAACATCCGACCAACTCGATCTGGGAACAGATCCGCATAAGTTGCACCTAGAAAAGTGCCATAACTCTTTCCGAGCCAATTCAACTTTTCGTCACCTAATAGCGCCCGCAAGATATCGATGTCTCTTGTCGCACTGACAGTATCAAGGAATTTGAAAGTGTCTGGAGAGTTAGCAGCACAAGTCTGTCCAAAAAGTTCAGCCATTTGTTGCGCTTGATCAATTTCAGTTTGATCATCAGGCGAACCATCAAGAGCAATGTACTCTTCGGTCTGTGCGTCGTCCAAGCATTCAACAGGCGTGCTCTCTCCTACTCCGCGTGGATCGAAACCAACAATGTCAAAGTTTTCACGCAAGGTATCGCTAACTACATACTCGGCATAAGTTGTGTATTCGATTCCTGATCCACCTGGTCCACCGGGATTCAAAACTAAGGAGCCCAAAGCGGTTCCAGTAGCTAGTTTTCGAATTGCAGAGATTTGCATTGCGCCGTCAGCTGGGTTTGCGTAGTCGATAGGCACATTGAATGTTGCACACTCAAAACCCTCATTGCACTCTGACCATTCAAGTTCTTGTGCGTAGTAACCATCCAGTCCGTCACCCTGTGGCACTGATGCGCTTGGCTTTGGGGAACTGCTATCTGCTGGATCCGATTGGGTCATTCGGTAACCAAGGGTGGTAACGATTGCCACAAAGATCGCAAGGACTATGGCTAGAAATTTCCGCAAGAACGCTCCCAAAAAGTATCTATCTCGACCTTAAACCAGAGTCAGAAGATCGCGAAACTATCCAACAATTGCGGTAAGCCGAGGATCTCGCAGGCTTACCAATAGTGACTCAAAGGCATTCAGAGGATTGACGTTTGCAACAATTTGGTCGCGAGCTTCGGTAATTGCAGCAATTCTTCGCAAAGTCGAAGATTCATCATCGACACTTGCAATGCGCTCAATTGATTCTCGAAGTTCTTCATTTACTAGTTCGACTTCTGCACCTGATTGAATCACTAGGACATCCCGGTAATAACCCGTTAAGTCCAGCAAAACTCGATCGTATTGATCACTAAGGACTCGGCGGCGGCGCGACTTGGCTCGATCATCTAGATCCTTCAGCGCGCTCTTCATTTGTCGCTCGACAGTCTTTAGCCCTTTACCTTCAGCGCCTTCACCAAATGCAGTGCGAATGTCTTGATCATCTTCTTGATCAAGTGGGGTCACGATGGCATCCGCATCAGCATTTGCACTGGCCACAATTTTGTTTGCCTGATCGAAGCACGAGCTGACAACCCGAAGGTTTGTCGGGATATCCAAGATTTGTTTGCGGCGCAGTCGCACGTTCTCATCAGTGGCAAGTGCTCGAGCTCGCCCAATATGGCCTTGCGCAGCGCGCGTTGCCCAGGCTGCCATCGCTGGATTAATACCAAAGCGCGCAGTTAACTGCTGCGATATCGCAGCGAAAGTTGGCGAAGTTAAGGCAACGTGACGGCAACGGCTACGGATTGTTGGGAATACATCATCAACGGTTGGAGCACACAGCAGCCAAACAGTTGCTGGTGGTGGTTCTTCAAGTGACTTAAGCAAAGTGGAAGCTGCGTCGATTCGGAAACGATCCACGTCTTCAACCACAATTACGTGCCACGGCGATCGAGTTGGAAGTAGTGATGCGCGTTCGATTAAGTTGCGAGTGTCATCTACTTTGTAGATCACACCTTCGGGAACGATGTGCTCCACGTCAGGATGAATACCAGCTGCAACATTTCGACAGTCAACACATTCACCACAGCCACCATTAGGACAGATGAGTGATGCAGCGAAGGCAAGCGCGAGTGTGCTGCGACCACTTCCTGGTGGGCCAGTGATTAACCAAGCATGTGTCATGGCATCACCACGTTCACCAATTGCTACCTTTGCAGCGTCAGTTGCTGCGTGCTTCATTTCTTCAACGGCATGCTCTTGACCAATCAAGGAATCAAAAACATTCATCGCGATGCGAGCACTCCATCAATTGCAGACCGAACGGCAGCTGCAACATCATCTTTTGGTGCGGTCGCATCAATAACTACGTTTGGATAAGGCGATGCCGCCGCAATGTCACGGAAGGCCTGATGCACGACTTCGTGAAAATCGCGGGACTGAATTTCCATGCGATCCGTGCCATCCATGCGTTGTTCTGCTGCTTCATGAGGCACGTCCAAGTAAATAGTGAAATCAGGAATTAGATTTCCAGTGGCCCAAAGGCTTAAGTCACGAATCTTGTCAGCGCCTAATCCGCGTGAGAAACCTTGATAGGCAACGGATGAATCGAAGTAGCGATCACAGATAACCGTTGCACCACGTTCCAGCGCTGGACGAATCAAGTTAGCTGCATGATCTGCGCGCGAAGCTGCGAATAACAAGGCTTCGGTGTGATCTGGCATGTCAGTGATTTCTGGATCCAACAAAATATTGCGGATCTTTTCGGCAGTTGGCGTACCACCAGGTTCCCGAGTTAGGACTACTTCATGTCCAAGTGATTGCAGGTATTCCGCAAGGCGCTTTGAATGCGTGGATTTTCCAGCGCCTTCACCGCCTTCAATCGCAATAAACAATCCGGTAGCCACAACTCAAACTCTAGCCAACTGGTGTGACGTCAGATTCGACAGGCGCTGAACCAACACCGGTCTTTGTTTTTGCTGCTGCCTTCTTGGCTGCTGCACCGCTAATTACTTTGGTTGTTCCAACAGTTTTCTTGGCAGCTTTCTTTTTGGCGGTAGCTTTCTTCTTAACTAGAGGCTTCTTGGCTGTAGCCTTACGAGCGGCTGGCTTCTTTACAGATGGACCAGCTGCGCGACGCTCAGCTAACAAGTCAGATGCGCGCTCAATTGAAATCGTCTCAACTGAATCACCACCACGAAGTGAAGCGTTGGTTTCACCATCAGTGATGTAGATACCGAAGCGACCTTCGCGAACCACAACCTCTTTTTGAGTTGATGGGTCAACGCCGACAACCTTTAGTGGGCCAGCTGCCTGTCCCCGACCACGTCGAAGTTTAGGTTGCGCAAATAGTGCAAGTGCTTCTTCAAGGGTGCAACTGAAGATTGATTCTTCGTCTGGCAAAGTGCGGGAGTCTTTACCCTTTAACAAATACGGACCGTAGCGACCATTCTGCGCAGTGATTGGTTCACCTTCAGTTGGATCTAAACCGATTTCGCGCGGCAAAGTAAACATTCGAAGTGCATCATCAAGAGTTACTTGTTCAACATCCATAGTTGAGAACAGTGATGCAGTGCGGGGCTTTTCTTTCTTAGGTGAGCCTTCTGGCAATACTTCAGTGAAGTACGGACCATAACGTCCGGTCTTTGCCATGATTACGCGCTCGGTTTCTGGATCGATACCAAGTTCGCGTTCACCTGAAGGAGCATTGAAAAGCTCTTCAGCTTTTTCTGCTGTCATTTCATCAGGCGCAAGATCCTGTGGGATGTTTGCGCGCTGCAAAGTTTCACCTTCACCGCGCTCTAAGTACGGACCATACTTACCAACCCGAATGATTCCCTCATGGCCTTCGATTGGTAGTGATGCCATTGCTCGGGCATCAATGTCGCCATAGACCGAAACCAGTGGAGCTAAGCCAGGGAAAATCGATCCTTCGGTTTTTTCGCCGAAGTAGAAGCGCTTTAGAACTTCTAAACGTCCTTGCTCACCGTTGGCAATTTCATCCAGTACTTCTTCAAGTGAAGCAGTGAAGTCGTAGTCAACAAGTTGTGTGAAGTTTTCTTCCATCAAACGAGTAACTGTAAATGCTAAGAAGTGTGGAACTAATGCGCTACCGCGCTTCCACACATAACCCTGATCAATAATGCGGCTAACGATTGCGGCATAAGTTGAAGGGCGACCGATACCAAGTTCTTCAAGCTTTTGAACCAAAGTAGCTTCGGTGTAACGAGCTGGTGGATTCGTGGAGTGACCACTTGGTTCCAAGGAAACTGCAGTTACTGAGTCCCCTACCTTGAGTGCTGGCAAGCGCCGAGCTTCGTTCTTTTCGTCTTGGTCTTCGTCAGCATCATCGTAGGCAGCCATGTGGCCACGGAAAGTAATAACTGTTCCACTTGCTGAGAATTCAGCATCGCGGCCATCGCCACTAGTTGCACCGATACGAATCGTTGCAGTAGTTCCCTTGGCATCAGCCATCTGGCTGGCAACGGTGCGCTTCCAAATCAAGTCATACAGCGCAAACTCATCGCCAACTAATTCGCCAGCAACTTCAGCCGGTGTGCGGAATACGTCACCAGCTGGACGAATCGCTTCGTGCGCTTCTTGCGCGTTCTTAACTTTGCGATCGTAACGACGTGGTGCTTCGGAAACGTGATCGCTGCCGTAAAGTTCGGCAGCTTGTTTGCGCGCTGCATTTAATGCAGTGTCAGAAAGTGTTGTTGAGTCAGTACGCATGTAAGTGATGTAACCGCGTTCATACAAAGCCTGCGCAACTCGCATAGTGCGCTGCGCTCCCCACTTCAATCGGCCTGATGCGGCTTGTTGCATCGTCGAAGTCATGAATGGTGCTTTTGGCTTACTTGAGTATGGACGATCATCTACGGAACGAACTTCAAACTTTGCACCGCTTAGTGATGTGCACAAACTCTTTGCAACATCTTCATCAAGGTGAACGATGCTGGCATCTTTAAGTTGAGCGAGTGAATCAAAATCCTTACCCTGGGCAATCTTCTTGCCATCAACTGCAACTAAGTTTGCACTGAATGATTGTGGATCGAAAGTTCCTTCGATGTCCCAGTATGAAGCACGCTTGTAAGCGATGCGCTCGCGTTCTTTTTCAACAATTAGTCGAGTTGCAACGGATTGCACACGACCGGCAGAAAGGCCAGCTTGAACTTTGCGCCATAGAACTGGTGAAACTTCGAAACCATAAAGTCGATCGATTAAGCGACGAGTTTCCTGGGCATCCACCAGTTGCATATCAAGGTCACGTGTTGATTCAGCAGCGTGCCGAATTGCCTCTGGAGTAATTTCATGGAACACCATTCGTCGCACTGGAACTTTTGGTCGAAGGATTTCCATAAGGTGCCAAGCGATAGCTTCACCTTCGCGGTCCTCGTCAGTTGCGAGCAATAGTTCGTCAGCGTCGGCAAGCATGCGCTTTAGCTCGGTAACTTTGTCCTTCTTTTTGGAGCTAACTACGTAATAAGGGGTGAAGTCATCCTCGACATCGATAGCCATGCGGCCCCAAGGCTGCTTCTTGATTTCAGCCGGAACATCGACAGCGCGCTCAGGCAGGTCGCGAACGTGACCAACAGATGCAGTCACTTCGTAACCTGGGCCTAGGTATTTCTGAATGGTTTTGGCCTTGGCTGGAGATTCGACGATAACCAAACGGCGTGTTGTCGACAAAAGGATTCCCTTCGGCAAATGCAAAAGACTCTATATATAGAGTCAAAAGCGCTATCTCCGAGAGTGTGCCTTATCGCCTAGGGGCATTGTCAAACTGGCGAGTCTGTTCCGCGAGTCGCAACCCCCTGTGGATGGGTAACTTTTCCCTTTAGTCGCAACGACATTTTGGCAAAAAGAGAACCCCAACCGCGAGGCTGGGGTTCTCTGAGTGATTTTGCTGTTAGCTGGCCATTGCCTCTTCGCCAACCGCAATTGGTCGACGCTTAGAAATGATCACTGAGACAACGATTACGGCAGTGGCGACAAATGCCAAACCAATGCGCATTGCATCCTTATCTTCAAGTGTCATCGCTACAACTGCAGGTGCAATCAGCAATGCAACAAGGTTCATAACCTTAAGCAATGG
>JALRCB010000043.1 GCA_023257525.1 Candidatus Nanopelagicales bacterium | reverse complement strand
GCCAATTATTCGCGTCATGATTTCTTCACGAACTCAGCACGCGCTTGATCAATTAGCGACTGCACGGCTCTGGCTAGTGCTGGATTGGAATCCAACTCAGGATCTTTGTTCACGATATCCACAGCAGCAATTCTGGCTTGTTCCAGAATCTCTTCATCACGCAGGATGCTAACTAACTTCAAACTCGAGCGCATGCCTGATTGATTGCGACCTAGAACATCACCTTCACGTCGCTGTTCCAAGTCAAGGGCTGCCAATTCAAAGCCGTCATTCGTTGAGGCCACTGCAGCTAAGCGTTCCCGAGCTGGACTAAACGCTGGTGCTTCCGTTACCAGCAGACATAGCCCAGGAGCGCTGCCACGACCGACGCGGCCGCGGAGTTGGTGTAACTGGCTGATGCCAAAGCGATCAGCATCCATGATCACCATCGTCGTGGCATTTGGCACATCCACGCCAACTTCAATAACAGTTGTTGAGATCAACACGTCAATGCCATCTTTATGCGCTGGACCATTGGCAAATCTTTGCATCACATCATCTTTATCTGCCCCAGCCATTTGGCCATGCATGATTCCAACTCGAACACCTGCCAATGGGCCATCGATTAACTGAGGTGCTAAATCCTCAAGTGCAATCGCTTGGCGTTGCCCTGGCTTTAAATCTTTATCTTCTTGGCTGGCAATGCGTGGGACTACAACATAAGCCTGATGACCTGCTTTGACTTCTTCAACAATTCGTTCCCAGGCCCTGGCTAAGTGGCTTGGTTTCTCGGCAGATAAAACAACATGAGAAGTAATTGGTGAACGTCCAGCTGGAAGTTCACTCAAAGTAGAGATATCAAGTGCGCCAAATGCAGTCATGGCAACCGTGCGCGGAATTGGTGTTGCAGTCATAACTAGAACGTGCGGACGTCGATCACTTCCGGCTTTGCCAACTAATGTTGCGCGCTGTTCCACACCAAAGCGATGTTGTTCGTCGATAACCACAAGTCCCAGATCAAAGAAATCAACTCGATCTTCGAGTAGCGCGTGGGTACCGATAACTATGCCTGCTTGGCCGGACGTGATGTCTAACAATGCTTGTCTTCTGGCTGCGGTTGTCATTGATCCGGTCAGCAGAGTTACGCCGGTGCCTTCATCGTGAGCCCCGAGTTTCCCTCTCTCGGCTAATGGCCCAAGCAAGTTAGTAATTGCCCGATAGTGCTGAGCTGCCAGCACTTCAGTTGGTGCCAGGAGTGCGGCTTGGCCACCTGAGTCAACAACCGTGAGCATCGCTCGAACTGCAACCACTGTCTTTCCACTACCTACTTCACCTTGCAGGAGTCGGTGCATTGGATGACCGGCTGCCATTTCTGCCGAAATAGTTTTTGCTACTTCACTTTGGCCTTGCGTAAGCGTGAACGGCAATCGCGCGTCAAAAGCGGCAAGCAGGCCATCCGGTTTTTCAGTTCTCGAAATAGCTGGCCAGGAATCTTCTTCGTGGCGTTGCTTAGCTAAGACAACTTGTAGAGCTAACGCTTCATCCCATTTCAAACGTAATCTGCTAGCTTCAAGTTGCTCCAAGGATGTTGGCTTATGAATCGCATGAAGTGCTACATCTAAATCAATCAAACCTTCAGTTTTCCTGATGTCCGCTGGCAACGGGTCTTCGACTTTGCCAAGGGCGGTAAGCGCTAAATCGATGCTTCGTTCGATCGTCCAGGTCTGCAGTTTCTTAGTTGCGGGATAGACCGGCAAGAAAGCTTCGGCGTAATCGTCTGGATTTACATCTGCTGCAGCATCCAGAAGTTCATACTCTGGATGAGTTAACTGGCGCTTATTGTTAAACACCGAAACTTGGCCAGCAAACAAACCCTGTCGGCCAGCCACTAAATCTTTCTCGCGCCAGTGTTGATTAAAGAACATTAAAGTCAAAGAACCTGAGCCATCACTAATTACAACTTCTTGACGCGTGCCGCCCTTGGCGTTTTTCAGATTCTTAAAACTCTTAACTTGGGCCTGAACCGTGACGTGATCACCAATCTCAAGATTGCCAAGATCTGTTAATGCACCACGCTGTTCATATCTGCGCGGGTAGTGCCGAAGCAGGTCTTCAACCAATTCAATTTCAAATTCTGACTTTAAGAGTGCCGCTGTTTTGGCGCCAACCACTTCAACCACCTGAGTACTTAAGTCGGCCATCTAATTAGTTGCCTAGCTCAGAGATTCGAATGTTGGTTATTTCGACTTGGTTTTCACAACTTGCAATCACTTTGTCTGGTTCGTTGGTGTGAATGTGGAACTTGAATTCTGGTTCGACACCAGAAATCGCAATCGATTCACCCAGGTTGGAAATCTTAGATTCAATTTCTTCTTTGATCACTTGTGAGCAAACGACCGAAAACATTAATTCAAATGTTGGGCCGGAATAGGTCACGGCAACTGGTTTACGAGAGTTAATCTGTAGTGGACTTACCCTTAAACCAAAACTTAATGCGACGCTGTCATGCAAAAATGAAAGTGCCAAGGCGCCAGAATCAACCACTTCTGCTGCGACAAGTTCTGGTAACAAGTTCTGAGTTTCAATCACAGCAGCGCGAACTGCGATTTGAACATCCTGGTAATACTTTTGAAAATCCGATTGCGCTGAAACATTCGCGGCTGCATCAGCAATCGTGAGCATGGTGCCTTCCGCAGGAGTCAGAACTGATTCACGCGCCACGGTTGCCGCTTGTTGCAGCGCCTGCTGCCATTCACTTGGCGAACATTGATTGGGAGTTTCAGTTTGCGCCAGGCCTTGTGCCAGTCCCTGCAAATACTGTGCCAAGATCACGCCCGAATTTCCCAGGGCGGACTTCGCGGCACCCGTTGCTAAGGCTGTGGCAAACTCACCTACGTCGGCCATGTGGCCTGACGTGTTTGCAATGCCCGCCTTGAGCGTGCGCAGAGTATTTGAGCCAGTGTCAGAATCCGGTACTGGATAAACGTTTAAATCGTTGAGTAACTGCTCATTTTGAGCCAGAAGGTCCTGGAACTGAACCATGGCTGCCTGGAGCGTAGCCGCGTCAATACCCGCATTTCCAGTGTTTGCCACGCCCCTAGGTTACCTGTGCCTAACGGATCTGGATGAGTCGCAAGCCTGCAGTTATAGGGTTTAGTTGAGCCCGAATTGGAATTTCTGAGCATTCGCAGGTAGTCTGGCAAGGCTTAACCAAGCAAACCCATCAATCCTCAAGGAGTCAAAATGGCTGCTGTATGTGACGTCTGTGGCAAAGGCCCAGGCTTTGGCCACGCCATTTCCCACTCACACCGACGTACTAAGCGTCGTTTCAATCCAAACATCCAAACCGTACATGCAGTTGTTAACAACTCGCCAAAACGTCTAAATGTTTGCACTTCATGCATCAAGGCTGGAAAAGTTTCCCGCGTCTGATCGCTAACTAAACTTTTTAAATCCCCTCAGCTGTAGTTGGGGGGATTTTTAGTTGCTTGAAAAGTGATCCCAGCCTTTGCCGTAGTAAATCTCACCATCAACAGTTACAGCTGGCTCTCCAGCTTCGACTAATCCAATGATGGTCCAGCCAGATGGAACATCAAGGGCGTTTGTGAATGTGGCAGCAAATGCATGATCTTCACCACCAGTCAAAATCCATTCCAGCGCATCACCATTAAACGCCGAAGCTGCTGCGGCAAGTGGTTCAGGAATATCAAATTCTGCAGTCTTGATATTTATTGAGACGCCAGATGCTTTAGCAATGTGACTCAAGTCTGAAACTAAGCCATCGCTGATGTCGATCATTGAAGTCGCATGCGTAGCAAGTCGAACTAATTCATATGGTGGTTCTGGAACCCGGTGAGCTCCAACTAAAACTCTTGGTGATCTAAATCCGCGCGAAAGCATTAACAAACCTGCTTGGGCAAACCCAAGTCGACCGGCCAGGGCTAAAACATCTCCTGGCTTTGCACCGGATCGCAGAATTGCAGCACGCTCGCCTAGTTCGCCTAAGGCAGTAACACTGATTGCAATCGAGTCACCGCGGACTATGTCTCCCCCAACAACGGTCACGCCAACTAGTGATGCTTCTTCACTCAAACCATCTGCCAAACCCATAACCCAAGACACCGGAGTATCGGAAGGAAGCGCAAGCCCAACTAGTAGTGCCGTTGGTGTTGCTCCCATAGCAAAGATGTCTGCAAGGTTTTGGGCTGCTGCTTTGCGACCAATATCTTTTGCTTCCGACCAATCAAGACGAAAGTGCACGCCTTGCGTCAACATGTCTATGCAGGCAACCACGTTCCCACCTTTGGCAGATACAACTGCGGAGTCATCACCAATTCCAACTGAGACAGTTTCAGTCGATGATTTAGCAAGTCGGGCTGCGATCGCGTCGATTAACGCAAATTCGCCAAGTTGGCCAACGGTTTGCTCGCTCATGTATTACACGTTAGCGCGATTAGCGCAGACCAACACCACGGCGAAGTGCATCTTGCACTAAGGCATCAACCAGTGCTGGGTAATCAAGACCAGTTTCCTCCCACATCCGCGGGTACATAGAAATTGGAGTGAAGCCTGGCATGGTGTTGATTTCGTTAATCACGACATCATTTCCAGTAACAAACATGTCTACCCGAGCAAGTCCTTCGCCATCCATCGCCAAGAAGGCCTGAACCGCTAGCTCGCGAAGTTTCTCGTGTTGGGCTGGATCGAGTTTTGCTGGGACTGATAGTTCAACTGAGTCATCCACATACTTAGCTTCAAAGTCATAGAACTCATGGCCATCACGCACGATGATCTCGGCACAAACACTTGCCTTAGGTCCTGTGCTGGTACCCAAAACTCCGCATTCAATTTCGCGAGCGTTTTCAATACTTGCTTCCGCAATAATTTTTGGATCATGAATTCTGGCAGCTTCAATTGCTGCCACTAAGTCATCGTGGGATTTAACTTTGCTGATTCCAACGCTGGAACCGGCGCGACATGGCTTAATGAAAACTGGCAGGCCTAAAGTCTTGATGCGTGCCAAGCTGGCATCTTTTTCAGTTAGCCACTGCGCATTGCTCACAACTTCATACGGACCAATTGGCAGTCCAGCTGAATGCATCATTGCTTTTAAGTGCGCTTTATCCATTGCCGCAGCCGATGCGAATACGCCAGAACCTACATATGGAATTCCAGCTAACTCAAGTAGCCCTTGAATCGTGCCATCTTCACCCCATGGTCCATGCAGGACTGGGAAGGCAACATCTACTTGCTGCAGGACCTCTGGGACATTGGATTGCACCACTAAATCTGTGGCGCTTGGATCTGCAGTGAAAAGAACGGCTGGGTTTGCGGAATCAACTTCTGGGAAGACACCATTTTGAATCGCTAATCGATCAGTATTGTCGGCTTCAAGTACCCATTTGCCAGATTTTGTGATGCCAATTGGCACCACATCATAAAGATTTCGATCAAGCGCGCGAAGTACGCTGCCTGCAGAAATGCAAGAAATCGAGTGTTCGCTGCTGCGACCGCCGAAGATTACGGCTACCCGGATTTTCTTACTCACCTGTCCAACGCTACCGAAACATTTTGAAATCTAATGGCACTAGTGTTTTCCCTATGAGCGCGCCGAAAAATGGTCATGAGTCCTTCAAGAATTTAGATACCGCTGCCGTGCAGGCTGGTCGTCCACCTGTAACGCCAGATGGTCCCATCAATCCCCCGATTGTGTTGTCGAGCACGATGCACGCAGGTGGACCGTATGGCTACATGCGCGATTGGAACGCCACCTTGGATTCCTTGGAGCAAGCAATTGGCGCACTCGAAGGTGGACGGTGCACAGTTTTCTCAAGTGGCATGGCTGCGGCAAATGCCATCTTCGATTTATTCCCGCAAGGAAAACCAGTAGTAGCTAGTCAGTACTCATACACCGGTGTTGCAATGCGACTTAAAGAACTTCACGACCTAGGTCGCATTGAGTTGCGACTTGTTGATGTCACCGATGACGTTGCAGTCAAGGCAGCAATTGCCGGAGATGGAAATCCTGCTTCTTGGGCTTGGATTGAAACACCTACTAATCCGATGATGGAAATCTGTGACATTGAAGCAACTGCAACCGTGGCTCGACATTACGGCGCTTACCTTGCAGTCGATAACACCTTCATGACTCCAATACGACAGCGACCACTTGAACTAGGTGCACACCTAGTAATGCATAGCGCTACCAAAGGTTTGGCTGGGCACTCTGACTTGTTGATGGGTGCTCTCGTAACTGCAGATCAAGAATTAGCTCAAAAGATTGTTGGTCGCCGAGTTCTATTAGGCGCAGTTCCTAGTGCATTTGATTCTTACTTGGCGCTTCGCGGTATTCGCACTTTAGCAATTCGCGTGGATCGCGCTGAATCAAACGCACAATTTATTGCCGAGAAGTTAGCTGAACACAGCAAGGTTCGTGCTGTGCACTACCCAGGACTTGGTGGACATAAGAATGCAGACATTGCTAAGCGTCAATCTGATGGCCCAGGATTTATGTTGGCTTTCGAAGTTGATGGAGATGCTGAAGCTGCCGAACTTGTATGTCAGTCCGTTGAGTTAATCACTTACGCAACATCACTTGGTGGCGTAGAGACATTGATGGAGCGAAGGCGCAGATGGCCTAAAGAAAATTCTGCAGTTCCTGAGAATCTAATTCGGGTATCGGTCGGAATTGAAAACGCAAACGATATTTGGGCTGATCTGGATCAAGCACTAAATGCCACCGGTGAGATTGCAAATCAAACTCAACCAAAAATGGGCTATTAGTAACTACATATGCTCCATTAGTTCTTGGCCTTCTTCGGCTGTTGTTGGTCGAGACATGAAAGCCTTCAGAACTTTCTCGGCGCTGGTTCCGCGATGAATTACGTTTACAACCTGTTCGGTAATTGGCATCTCGACACCGTGGCGATTGGCAAGATCCAAAATGGATTGGCAACTCTTAACGCCTTCTGAAGTCGTTTTGGTTAGGGTCTGAGCTTGCTCGATGGTCTTTCCTTCACCAAGGTAAACACCAATGGTTCGGTTGCGCGATAGCGGTGACTGGCAAGTTGCGATCAAATCACCAACTCCGGCTAGCCCAGCAAAAGTAAGTGGGTTAGCGCCAAGGGCAACACCCAAGCGAGACATCTCGGCCAGGCCGCGCGTCATAAGTGCAGACTGGGAATTCTCACCATAACCAAGACCAACGGCCATACCGTTTGCTAAGGCAATTACGTTTTTAACTGCGCCCGCAATTTCCACACCAACAACATCGGTTGTGTAATACGGACGGAAATAGTCTGTAGTACAGGCATCTTGAATCTTGATTGCAAACTCTTCATTAATGCAGGCGACCGTGGTTGCAGCTGGTTCGCGAGCTGCGATTTCGTGTGCCAAGTTTGGTCCGGAAACTACCGCAACTCTTTCGGTATCAACTTTGGTTATCTCAGCAATAACTTCAGTCATGCGCTCGGCAGTGCCCAGCTCAAC
>JALRCB010000042.1 GCA_023257525.1 Candidatus Nanopelagicales bacterium | reverse complement strand
GTATCTGGAACGAGAACCTTGTCCCACATTGGGTTGCCATCTGCATCTAGGCCGTACCAAACCGGAACTGGAACACCAAAGAAGCGCTGGCGAGAAATTAGCCAGTCGCCATTAAGGCCTTCAACCCAATTCTGATAGCGAACTTTCATGTGATCTGGATGCCAAGTGATTTGCTGTCCGCTTGTAACTAATTCGGCGCGCAGATCTGCATCGCGGCCACCGTTACGGATGTACCACTGACGCGTAGTAACGATTTCAAGTGGCTTGTCGCCCTTTTCAAAGAACTTAACTGGGTGAACAATTTGGCGAATCTCGCCTTCGAGGTCACCGGATTCCCGAAGTAGTTCTGCAATCTTCTCTTTAGCTGAATGTGCAGTTAACCCAGCAAGTGCTGCGTAAGCATTCTTGCCCAGTTCAGACTTAATCCATTCGGGTACTTCAGTAATGATGCGACCATCCCAGCCAATGATTGGCCGAGTTGCTAATTGCAGTTCGCGCCACCAAGTTACGTCAGTGGTGTCACCAAAAGTACAAATCATTGCAATGCCGGAGCCCTTTTCAGGATCAGCAAGAGTGTGTGCGAGAACTGGAACTTCAACACCAAAGATCGGCGATGTAACTGTGGTCCCAAACAGTGGTTGGTAACGCTCATCATCTGGATGGGCAACCAAAGCGACACAAGCCGGAATTAGTTCAGGTCGAGTTGTCTCAATGAATAGTGGATTGCCATCAGGTTTATGGAACGAGATGCGGTGGTAAGCGCCTGGGCGTTCGCGGTCTTCTAATTCAGCTTGGGCAACTGCAGTACGGAAAGTTACATCCCAAAGGGTTGGAGCTTCACTTTGGTAAGCCTCGCCACGGGAAAGATTATTAAGGAACATGCGTTGTGACACAGCACGAGCTCGGGAATCAATCGTTTGGTATGTCAATTTCCAGTCAACACTTGTGCCAAGCCGACGCCATAGTTCTTCGAAAGCTTTTTCATCTTCAACAGTTAACTGTTCGCAAAGTTCAACAAAGTTGCGACGCGAGATTGCGATCTGGTCTTTGCCTGGCTCAGCAGGTGGCTGGAAGTTTGCGTCGTAAGGAAGTGATGGATCGCAGCGAACGCCAAAGTAGTTTTGTACTCGTCGTTCAGTTGGAAGCCCATTGTCATCCCAACCCATTGGGTAAAAGACTGACTTGCCATTCATTCTTTGGTAGCGCGCAACACAGTCAATGTGAGTGTAAGAAAAAACGTGACCTACGTGCAGTGAACCACTGACAGTTGGTGGAGGCGTATCGATACTAAAGACATTTTCGCGGGTAGCGCTGCGATCAAATGAATAGGTTCCAGCGTGATCCCAGGTTTGCATCCACTTGGATTCCAAACCATCAAGTGTTGGCTTTTCAGGCATTCGTTGCGCGCTCATGATCCCTAATCCTAGACAATTAAAGACAATTAGAATGAATCCATGACTTTGCCCGAAATCCAAGAACTCGCGCGCGTGGAAGAGGTCTTGGAATCTCGTTGGCCAGAAACCAAAATCGAACCAAGTTTGGATCGAATTAGCCACTTGATGACCCTTTTGGGTGACCCGCAGTTCGCCTATCCAGTAATCCACATAACTGGAACAAATGGCAAGACTTCTACGGCTCGCATGATTGAGTCATTGCTGCGCTCGATGGGACTGCGCACCGGACTAGTTACGAGCCCACACCTACATCAAGTAACTGAGCGAATTCGATTAAATGGTGAACCGATTCCAGCGGGAAAGTTTGTGGAGATTTATGACGAACTTGAGCCATACCTAGCAATCGTCGATAACGAAAGTTTGGCAAGCGGCGGACCTGCCATGTCGTATTTTGAAGTGCTTACCGGAATGGCTTTCGCGGCTTTTGCAGATGCGCCAGTTGATGTAGCCGTTGTTGAAGTTGGTATGGGCGGAGCTTGGGACGCCACAAATGTTGTCGCGCCACAGGTGAGTGTTGTTACACCAATTGGCATGGATCATGCTGACTATCTAGGTGACACGGTTGAAAAGATTGCAATTGAAAAATCTGGAATCATCAAGCCGGACTCGATTGCTGTTCTCTCGTATCAGGATGCCGGACCTGCGGAAATTTTGTTAACCCGCGCTGCCACGGTAAATGCAATGGTTGCTAGACAAGGTGTTGAATTCTCGGTTCGAGACCGTGCGCTAGCAATCGGCGGACAAGTCTTGAATCTTGATGGACTAAATGGTTCGTATGAAGAAATTCTCTTGCCACTTTTTGGTGCGCATCAAGCCGCAAACGCATCTGTGGCATTAGCAGCAGTCGAAGCATTCTTTGGCGGAACTCTGACCTTAGACATTGACGCAGTTCGTGAAGGTTTTGGTTCGGTAACTTCACCAGGACGCTTAGAGGTAGTTCGTCGCAGCCCAACTGTGATCGTTGATGCAGCGCACAATCCACACGGCGCTGCTGTATTAGCGACAGCGATAGAAGAGTCATTTACTTTTGAGCAAGTCATTGGCGTGATTTCGGTAATGGCAGATAAAGATGTAATCGGAGTATTGCAAGCACTTGAACCTGTCATGACTGACGTAGTTGTAACTTGGAACGGAGCGCAGCGCGCTATGTTGGCGCCTGAGATTGCCGAACTTGCAACTCAAGTCTTTGGTGAAGATCGTGTACATGTGGAAGCGAATTTGACCAGTGCGATAGATCGCGCAATTGAAATGGCCGATGACGCAGGCATGAATGGTGTCGGGGTAGTGGTAACGGGTTCGGTAGTTACAGCTGCTTCAGCACGAACAATTATGGGTAAGACCAATACCTAGGAGAGATGAAAATCATATGAAGGTAATGGGAAGCGCGATTTTGGTATTCGAGGCGATTGTTTTAGGCCTATCAATTCCAGTGTCTGTCGTTATTTACAACGTAGATACCGCCTTAGCTATTTGGAGCACATTCCTATTGATGGTTCTGTGCATAATTGCAGTTGGTGGCGTCCGGCACGATAAAAGGGCTGCGATTACAACTGGATTAGCCGTGCAGGCCGTCATTATTGCGGTTGGAATATTCGTACGTCCGCTACTTTTCCCAGGCATTTTGTTCTTATTAATTTGGGGATTGGCCTATGTGATGAATAACAAAGTTGACGAGGCAAAGGCCGCCCGAGAAAACCTTTAAGATTAAGAACATGTCTGAACGTACCCTTGTCCTTGTAAAGCCAGATGGCGTCGAACGCGGTCTAATTGGCGAAGTAATTTCCCGTATCGAACGCAAAGGTTTCAAAATCGTTGCCTTGGAAATGCGCACTCTAGAGCGCTCCATTGCCGAAACTCACTACGCCGAGCATGTCGATAAGCCTTTCTTCAACGACTTAGTTGATTTCATTAGCGGTGGACCATTGGTCGCAGCCGTAATTGAAGGTAACGAAGCAATTGCAGCTTGGCGCACCATGATGGGTGCAACCAATCCAGTTAACGCTGCAATGGGAACTATCCGTGGCGACCTTGCAACTGAAACGCAGCTAAACGTCTCGCACGGATCAGATTCACCAGAATCTGCTGCGCGCGAGATTGCTCTATTTTTCCCAAAACTGTAAAGGGTTAGAAATGACGGTCCAGTCTGTATTTCCGGCACTGGAACAGTTATTGCCTCGGGTGCAAAAACCTGTTCAATACGTTGGTGGCGAACTTAACGCTGTCGTAAAGCCATGGGATGACACCATCGTGCGTTGGTGTCTGATGTATCCCGATGCTTACGAAGTTGGTATTCCCAACCAAGGTGTTCAGATTTTGTATGAAGTACTTAATGAGCGCGCTGACACATTATGTGAGCGCACCTACGCAGTATGGCCTGACTTAGAAAAGTTAATGCGGGAAAACGGTGTACCTCAGTTCACGGTTGATGCTCATCGTCCGGTGGGTGCTTTCGATGCGCTTGGTGTTTCGTTCTCAACTGAACTTGGTTACACCAACATGCTTACTGCAATCGATTTAGCTGGCGTTCCATTACATGCAGTGGATCGCGATGAGACCCACCCACTTGTAATTGCCGGTGGACACGCAGCATTTAATCCAGAAGCAATCTCAATGTTTATCGACGGTGCTGTTCTTGGCGATGGCGAGCAAGCAGTTCTTGCAATCACCGACATCATTGCGGAGTTTAAGTCCGAAGGAAGTCCTGGCGGACGCGATGAACTATTGATGCGTCTTGCCAAGTCTGGCGTGATGTATGTTCCAGCTTTTTATGATGTTGAGTATTTAGAAGACGGCCGGATTCGTCGCGTTTCACCTAATCGTCCAGGTGTGCCGTGGCGGGTAGCAAAGCACACGGTTATGGATCTAGATGAATGGCCATATCCAAAAGCGCCGCTAGTTCCAATCGCAGAAAGCGTTCACGAACGCATGAGCGTAGAAATTTTCCGTGGCTGTACTCGTGGTTGTCGTTTCTGCCAAGCGGGCATGATTACTCGTCCAGTACGCGAGCGTTCCATGACAACGATCGCTGACATGGTTGCTAACGGCCTTGAAAAGACAGGCTATGAAGAAATCGGCCTACTTTCCTTATCCAGCGCGGATCACTCCGAAATTGCTGAGATCGCCAAAGGATTGGCTGACAGGTATGAAGATACCCAGACTTCGCTATCACTTCCAAGCACCCGAGTAGATGCTTTCAATATCGACTTAGCTAATGAACTTTCTCGTAACGGTCGTCGCAGCGGATTAACTTTCGCTCCTGAAGGTGGCAGCGAACGAATTCGCAAAGTCATTAACAAGATGGTCACCGAAGAAGATTTGATTCGTACCGTCACAGCTGCGTATGCATCCGGCTGGCGCCAAGTGAAGTTGTACTTTATGTGTGGCTTGCCAACTGAAGAAGATGAGGATGTATTACAGATTGCTCGTCTTGCCCATGAAGTTATTAAAGCGGGACGTGAAGCATCTGGTCGTAAGGACATTCGCTGCACCGTTTCGATCGGTGGCTTTGTGCCAAAACCACACACACCATTCCAGTGGGCTGCACAACTGGATCACGAAACAACTGACTCACGTCTTTACAAACTTCGTGATGCAATTCGCCAAGACCGTGAATTTGGTAAATCAATTGGGGTTCGTTACCACGATGGAAAGCCAGGCGTAGTTGAAGGCTTGCTATCGCGTGGCGATCGTCGAGTCGGAAAAGTTATTGAACAAGTTTGGCGTGATGGCCAGCGTTTCGATGGCTGGAGCGAGCACTTCTCATATGACAAGTGGATGGCAGCTGCGGAAATTGCATTTGCTGACGAAGCAGTAGACGTTAATTGGTACACCATCCGTGAGCGCGACTTATCTGAAGTGCTTGCTTGGGATCATTTAGATTCAGGTTTGGACAAAGAATGGCTTTGGGACGATTGGCAAGATGCGCTGTCCGAAGTTGAAGTTGATGACTGCCGATGGACTCCATGTTTTGACTGTGGTGTTTGCGATCACATGGGAACTGAGATCCAGGTTGGTCCAACCAATGCTGTAATGCTTCCAATGCCTGTCATTCCATCTCGGGTAGTTGCAAACAGTGGCACGTGATCGTGATCCAGGTCGCGAGATTGTTCCCGCGGTTCAAAAGTTAAGAATTCAACACGCTAAACGGGATCGCCTTCGCTTCACTTCACATCGAGATTTTCAGCGGGCTTTTGAACGTGCACTAAAGCGTGCTGGCGTCCCGATGGCGTACAGTGCAGGATTCTCACCGCATCCAAAAATTTCTTATGCAAATGCCGCACCAACTGGTGTTGCCAGTGAAGCCGAGTATGTCGAAATTGGCGTAGTTCAGATAGTTGACCCGGAAAAGCTACTTGCGGTCTTGGATGAAGTATTGCCACCAGGCCTGGACATCCTGGCTGTAGTTGAGGCTCGGACTCCAGATTTTGTCGCTCGCCTTGAAGCAAGCCACTGGAGCATAGAACTTCCAGGCACCTCGCAAGAAACTTTGCAGGGGGCACTTGATGCCTTTATGTCGGAATCTGAGGTTTTGGTCGATCGTTTGACCAAGTCCGGAATCAGAACCTTTGACGCCAGAACCGCTGTAATTCGGGCAAATGTGGAGATGGGCGCTGACTGTGCCATACTTCAAGTAGTCGTTCGGCATGGCGTGCCAGCTGTTCGACCAGACGATGTTCTGGCAGCTCTGAAAAAAGTTGCAGACTTCGCCCAGGAGATTCCCCCTCGGGTTACTCGACTGGCGCAAGGTCCTTTGCTTGAAGACGGCTGGTCCGTGGGTGATCCTTTCACCTTGGATCGTGAAGCCACACAAGCTTGAGCCCTACATCGTCACTACATAGGCTTATGCGCCCTAGGGCGTGAGTGAACGCAAGACCGGTGCTTCGGCATAGGTGTTGTGCGATAGGAGACGACTTTCATGTCGGATAACGAAGTAACACCAGAATCCAAACCACGTCGACGTGCCGCTGGCCGTCCGGCTGGACCGCCAGTAGATGCACCGGCTGAAAAAGCAGATAAGGCGCCAGCTAAGGCTGGTGCCAAGAAGAAGGCGCCAGCTGTTAAGAAGGCACCAATTGCAGTTCCAGTTTTCCAAGCTGCTCCAGTTACAACTGCTCCAGCTAAGAAAAAGGCTGCTGCCAAGTCAGCAAGTGGCGAGGAAACGCTTTCAGTTGCCAAGAAGGGTCAAACCAAGAAGGCTCCTGCAAAGAAATCTGCCGATTCAGAGTCTGTAGACACTTCTGAATCAACCTCAAATGAAACTTCCGAATCCGGCGAAGAGCGCACCGGTGGCAATAACCGAAACCGCAATCGCAACCGTCGTGGTGGTAAGAACAAGAACCGCGCGAAGTCAGCTAATGGCGTTGAAGGTTCCGAGTTAGAAGAGGGAACAGCTGAAGCCTCGGACGAAGAATTAACTGAGTCAGCTGAAGCTGCTTCAGCTCGCAAACGTAGTCGTAAGCGCACTCGCGATGGTTCAGACAGCGAGTCTGGCTCAACTCGACTAGATGCAAAGCGCAACCGTCGTCGTGATGGCCGCGATGCTGGACGTCGACGCGCACCAATCCTGACTGAATCTGAATTCCTTGCTCGTCGCGAAAACGTTGAGCGCGTAATGGTTGTTCGCCAACAAGGCGCTCGTACTCAAATTGCAGTTCTCGAAGACGGAATTGTTGTCGAACATTACATCAATCAATCCAGCAGTGGCTCATTAGTTGGCAACGTTTACTTGGGACGCGTTCAAAACGTATTGCCAGGTATGGAAGCAGCCTTCGTTGACATCGGCAAGGGACGCAATGCGGTTCTTTACGCCGGTGAAGTTAACTGGGACGCAGCTGGCCTTGATGGTCAGCCAAAGAAAATTGAAACCGCACTTAAGTCAGGCGATCCAGTTCTGGTTCAGGTAACTAAGGATCCAGTCGGACAAAAGGGCGCTCGCTTAACCAGTCAGATTTCATTGCCAGGGCGTTTCTTGGTTTATGTTCCAAATAATCCAATGACTGGCATCTCTCGCAAACTTCCAGACCGCGAACGTTCCCGTCTGAAAACAATTTTGAAGGCAGTAGTTCCCGAAGATGCTGGCGTAATTGTTCGCACCGCATCCGAAGGAGCCAGCGAAGAGGAGTTAGGTCGCGACGTAGCAAGACTTGCTGCGCAGTGGACTGACATTGAAGCAAAATCAAAAACT
>JALRCB010000041.1 GCA_023257525.1 Candidatus Nanopelagicales bacterium | reverse complement strand
ATCCGCGTGCGAAAGTCCTCGCAACATAGCCGAGCCGCGGAATTCTGTCATTTCCGCCATTCCAGAAGTAACCACAATTGGCACTACTCGAGTGCGGTCACATGCGAAATCCTTGGCCAGTGCAATCTTGCCCATTCGGTATTCACTTTGCCCAGAGAGTCCACGCAGCGCTGGCGCAACAACTGTCATAAAACTTACGAGGGCTGCAAGTGGATTTCCAGGTAAACCTGCAACTAACTTGCCATCAGGAAGTTTAGCTAGCAGAGACGGATGACCAGGGCGCATCCAAATTTCACTGACGACATAAGTGGCACCAAGTTGCTCGAGTGCAGGTCTCAAGTAATCGTGTTCACCGAATGAACTTCCACCCGTGACAACCACTATGTCGCCGTCAGCTTTTGTAATTGCTGCACATAGCTCAGTTAAGTCATCGGCACAGTTAACACTTGAGTTCACTGTCGCTCCTAGGTATTGCGCCCACGGAGTAACTTGCACAGAAAGTGAATCACGGATCTGACCGGGTCCAGGCGTTCCAGCTGTTACTAGTTCGCTACCCGTTACAACAACTGCAACTGATGGAGACTGATAAACCGAAACTTCATCGATGCCTGAGCTAGCAGCTAGACCAACAATTGCCGGAGTTAGTAATGTTCCAGCGGCTGCAATGCTTTCGCCGGCAAGGGCTTCATCACCTGGTTGGCGGATGTGTTGGCCAGGCGTGAACGAGTTTTTACTTGCCACATCACCTTCGAAAAGGGTTGCCATTTCTTGTGGAATAACAAACGAACAATGTGGCGGTAGGTGAGCGCCAGTGCTTACCTTCAGGGCACAGCCGGTTTCCAGGTAAGGCAGAAAATTTCCGGCATGTAGCTCACCAACGATTCGCCATGGCCCTTGTCCAAATACTGCGTAGCCGTCCATCATTGCGGTGTGAGCTGGTGGCAAATCAATGTCTGAAGTTAAGTCCTGCGCTAAGACCATGTTGATTGCTTGCGCTAGAGGCAACTGAACCGCAGATTTAGGAACCACGGATTCGAAGCTCAGCGCTAAGGCCAAGTCCCATTCCACATTGTGATTAATCTCCGCTGACATAGTCACAATCTATCGAACCCATGTCATGCTTGATAACTATGAGCACTGTTACTGCATCAATTCCTGATTCGATCATTGTTGCTGGCGGTAAAGCAACCCGCATGGGTGGTTTAGATAAGGCGATGTTGCCACTCGGGCTAAGTGGCAAGACTTTACTTGAGGACATCATCAAGTCCTGTCCAGGAAAAGTTGTTGTAGTGGGTAACCCGCGTGAAATTGGAATTGATGGCGCCGACGTTACCTGGGTTCCAGACTTGAATCCAGATGGGGGACCGGCGGCCGGGCTCTGGTCAGGGATGGCAAGTGTTACTAGTGAATATGTGTTCATTTCGGCGGCAGATCAAACTCTTTCCAATGCCACTGTTTCGGCATTGATTTCAGCTGCGCATGGCAGCGATGGGGCTTGGGCGATTCGAAGTGATGGCAGTGGGCAGCCATTGTGTGCCTGTGTTCGAACTGATTTATTGCGGGAATTGCTCTTACCAACCCAAGGGGTGAACCAATCACCATTGCGCCTGCTTTCAACGCTAAAGATGGTTGGAGTAAACGTGAATCCTGATCAAGTAGTTGACTTTGACTCGTGGCAGGATGTTGCTAAGGCTGTTAACGGGAGCGAAGCAATGGATCAAATCACTCAAATGTGGATGGCGCGAGTGGCAACCTTGCTTGACGTTGATCCGCACGAAGTTCTGACATCTGAGTTGTTGGATTTAACTCGGGAAGTAGCTCATGGAGTCGAACGTAAGTCAGCACCGCTAACTACTTTCTTACTTGGTTATGCCGCCGGTAAGGATTCCTTAAGTCCAGATGAGGTTCGCAAGTTAATCGAGACCGTTTCAAATGCGGTAGCAGAATGGCAAATCGTTGACTAGCCAAGAACCGATGAATCCATCCCAGCGGGTTCAAGTGTTAAAAACCAAGTCCAACACCACCGTAAGTGATCACGTGGTTGGGGAAGAGCCACTTGAGATTCGAATTGATGGCGGAGCAGGCTTGCAGCAGTTAGCCATAACTATGCGAACACCTGGTGCTGACATTGAATTGGGTGCAGGCTTTCTTTGGACTGAAGGTTTGTTACGCACTAGGGAAGATTTGATTGGCATCACAACTTGCAAAGATAAAGAGTTAACTCCGCGTGAGCAAGAAAACGTGATTGTGGCTCGAGTAGTCCCAGATGCTCCTGCCGTTACTCGAACCCTTGAACGACGCTTCACAATATCCAGTGCTTGTGGTGTGTGTGGATCTACCCACATTGAAGATTTGCGCACCAGAGGTTGCTCCAATGTTGCCGCTCCTGGTATCGCAGAATCTGAACTGGTGAAACTTCCGGAGTTGATGCGACCTAAGCAAAAGATTTTTGATAAGACTGGCGGACTTCATGCGGCTGGCCTATTTGATCCACAAGGAAAGTTGATTGTGGTTCGGGAAGATGTTGGCAGACACAATGCAGTAGATAAAGTGATTGGCTACGCCTTGATGAATGACTTGCTTCCGCTAGATGGTTATTCGTTGGCAATCTCGGGGCGCGGTGGTTTTGAAATCATTCAAAAGGCAATTGCAGCGAGAATCTCTGCAGTAGTTGCTGTATCAGCGCCAACTTCACTAGCCGTTGAAACGGCACGCGAGTTTGGCTTAACCCTTTATGGATTTACTAGGGAAGATTCGGCGACTAAATACTCGCCGGCACCCAAAGCCACTAGCAATTAAGAGTTAACAAGTGCACTTGCCGATGCAGTCGCAGTCATCGCATGCGAGTTCACCAGCCCAGGCCTCTCTGCCTTCGATGATTGCAAAAACTGCAATAACCAAACTGGCCATACTATCTACCCAGTTCCAACTGAAGAAATAGAACGCAACTAATCCAGCCAAAGTTGACACTGATAGCCAGGCACAAAGTTGAGTCTCCTTGGCATCTGCCATGAGCAGCCGAGATCCAAGTTTGCGCCCAGTTGACATTTTTAGATGCCCCAGGTACGGCATTATCAACACGGATAAACAAGTTAGTGCTATTCCAATAACGCTTACTTCCGAAACGGTGTCGGCGAGTAGGTTGCGGATGCTGGAGAATGTCACATAAGTGGCGAGCAAAAAGAATGTAATGCCAATTAGTTTTAAAGCTTTGCGTTCTTTGTCTTCATTGAACTCGCCTGAGTAGAACTGCGCCCTCAAGCGGGACAAAACCAAAAAAGCGGCAAAAACTTCAATTCCAGAATCGAAACCGAATCCAATAAGTGAAACAAAACTGGCGATGAATCCTGCAGTAACTGCAATAACGCCTTCGATCACGTTGTAAGTGATTGTAAATTGCTCTAATCGAATGCCACGAAGTTGGAGCTTTTTTGTATCCACTGCTGTCCTCGACATGATCCAAAACCTAGCAGGCTGAACATTCAATGGGGTGAGTGACGGGACTTGAACCCGCGACGTCCTGCCGCTCTCGCTCAGCAGTCCGTCAGCGGATTTGCATACTTGGGGTGAGTGACGGGACTCGAACCCGCGACGTCCTGGACCACAACCAGGTGCTCTACCAGCTGAGCTACACCCACCATGTTGCAACAGATTTCTCTGCAGCGAACGTTTCCCATTCTATTCAGGGAAGTTCAGTTGGGCTAATTTGGTGCGTGCTTGGCTGCAATCACCTTGGCTTCTGATGTATCAGGACCAGGTAGTTCGACAAAGACTGCTTCGCGGTAGTACTTCAATTCGTTAATTGAGTCCAAGATGTCGCCAAGTGCGCGGTGGTTTCCAGTCTTTGTTGGACTAGCAAAGTAGGCCCGTGGATACCAACGACGTACCAATTCTTTAATGCTGGAAACATCAATGATTCGGTAGTGCAAATAGGAATCAACTCTTGGCATATCTCGCTGCAGGAAAATCCGGTCAACGTGAACGCTCGAGCCTGCCAGGGGAGCCTTGCTGGCTTCTGGGATGTGTGAGGAGATGTATTCAAATAGCTGTTCCTCGGCGGCCTCAAGTGAAACACCATTTGGAATTTCTGGAAGTAAGCCAGATTCGGTGTGCATGTTTACGACAAATGGATCCATAGATTCAAGGCGTTCTGCGGGTGCTTGAATAACTATGTTTAATCCTTCAGCAACAACTTCAAGTTGAGCATTAGTGATAACGCATGCGATTTCTACCAGTAGATCATTTTTGAAATCTAACCCAGTCATCTCGCAGTCGATCCAGACAATGCGGTCGGTTTCAGGCGTTTCACTCATATCCCAAGGTTATTGGAAGACGGAAGTGGCATTCATCTGCGGGGGCAACGTAATTAATGACGTAGAGTAAAAGTTATGAAACGTGCTGCTATCGCCCTAATTGTTGCTGCCCTGGGATGCTTCGTTGCATTCTCTGTGATTGGCTCTGAGGTAGCCGAAGACGGCACCCTTGTTGAGCCATTCTTTCTGATTCCAGTTGCATGGTTGCTGTTGTTAACGGGTGGAATGCTTGCGATAGCAACATTTATTAGAGGTCGCATTAAGTAAGTTCCGCGCCTAACTGGATTTTTCAACAGTTAAACTATTTCTATGACTCGCTACGGATCTATGTATGGCCCAAATATCACATTCTTAGGTGTCGATGAATGCGACATCGAAGTTCCAGCCTCATACGCTGACGCCGACGTGGTAATTGTTGGAGCGCCATTTGATGGTGGAACTAGTTACCGCTCAGGAGCTCGCTTTGGGCCTAAGGCTATGCGCGAAGTTTGCAATGAAGAACACAATGGGTCCCGCGAAAGTATGGCGCTGCGCGTTAACGGCCTAAAGGATCTTCGGGTCTATGACATGGGCGATGTTGAAATGTATTCCGGCGATGCCGTTAAGTCTTGTGAGAATTTAGAAAAAGTCATTGAAAAGATTGCTGCCTCTGGCGCAATCCCACTAGTACTCGGTGGCGACCACACAGTTACTTGGCCAAACGTAACTGGTGTTGCTCGCGGTGCTGACATGTGGGGCCGCGTTGGTGTCATTCACTTCGATGCCCACGCTGACACTGGCGATATTGCCTTTGGTTCTTTAGTTGGCCATGGTCAGCCAATGCGACTGCTGATCGATAGTGGCGCTGTTCGTGGCGATCGCTTTATTCAAGTTGGTCTTCGTGGCTATTGGCCACCACCAGACATCTTGGATTGGATGGCAGCTCAAGGCATGCGTTCTTACGAGATGACCGAGATCGTGCATCGCGGCCTTAAGGAATGTATCGACGAAGCAATTGAACTTGCGCTACAAGAATGTGATGCAATCTATTTAAGTGTTGACATTGATGTTGTAGATCCAGGTTCTGCGCCAGGCACTGGTACGCCAGAACCAGGCGGCTTAACTTCACGCGAGTTGCTCGACACCGTTCGACGTATGGCATACCAGCTTCCAATTGTTGGCGTTGATGTAGTTGAAGTTAGCCCGCCTTATGATCATGCAGACATCACGGCACTACTTGGTAACCGGGTAGTACTTGAAGTTCTTTCCGGTATGGCTCGCCGTCGTAAAGATGACCGTGATGGAACTACCTGGAATCCAGGCCAACCAATTCTTGATGGTCGTTAAATAGTTCCGTTATCAAGACCAGTTAGAACTTCTTGGGCTCGCACGCGCAACTCAGGCAAATCACTTAATCGCTTTAACCCGTTGACTTGCTGGCCCATTCGATGGTTCTTCGCAAAAGCTTCTTTATTTCTATCCAAGAAATCCCAGTACAAAGTTGTGAACGGGCAAGCGTTGTCACCAACTCGTAGCTTTGGATCGTAATCACAGCCCTTACAAGATTGCGTCATGCGATTTATGTAAGCGCCACCAGCGGCATAAGGCTTAGTCATTAACTTGCCGCCATCGGCATGAAGTCCCATTCCAATTACATTTGGAACCATTACCCATTCACTGGCATCAATGAATTGCTCGCGCATCCAATCCAAAAACTCAATTGGCTTGGTACCAGTAACGAGGGCCAAGTTACTCAGAATCATCAGCCTTGGGATGTGATGAGTCCACGCACGCGTTTCAATGTCAGAAACGATTGACTTCACACAATTCATTTTTGTCTTACTGGAATCTTGAAATAGTGGCAGTAACTTTCGCTCAGCCTCAAGCTGATTGTTGTCGCGGTACTCAGCGCCCAAGTGCCAGTACATTCCGTTTAGGTATTCGCGCCAGCCAATGATTTGTCGAACAAAAGCTTCGACTGATCCAATCGGTGCATGACCTGCGTGGTATTCAAGCAAAACAGCGTCAATTACTTCGGAGGCGTGCAACAAGCCATTGTTTAGGTAGGGACTTAGCAATGAATGATGCAATGCCCAACTATCAGCCGAGACTGCATCTTCATATGGCCCGAAATCCGCCAAGCTGGTTTTGATGAAGTGAGTTAACTGTGCGAGAGCGCCTGCCCGAGTAGTGGCCCAAGTCTTAGTTGGTTGCATTCCTAGCTCTGCACAAACTTCAAGATCGATTTCATCTCGCTCATGCTCGAGATATTTTGGCCAGGTGTAGTTCTTGGGCGGCGGCAGTCGGTTGTCTTTATCAAAGTTCCAAACCCCAGTATCTGGTTTGCCGTTCTCCACCATTATGTTCAAGCGGATTCGCTGTGCTCGATAAAAAGTTTCCATCAGAAACGACTTTTGTTTATCTGCCCAAGTTTTGAAATCAACTCGTGAAGTTAGAAAGAAATCATTAGGTATGTATTGCACCCCAAATTCCTGAAGCTGACTGTATTGCCGAAAGGAAGATGGCTCAGCAGCATGGATTGGAAGTTCGCCTAACTTCTTCTTGACTTCAGTTAGACCATCAATAGTTGTTGGGCTTTTCAGGTAAGTAACTTCATAACCTGCTAGCTCGAGTTCTTTTACGAAGTGCCGAGCTGATGAGATCAAAAAGAATAAGCGCTCTTTGTGCCATGGTCGGCCCGTAGTCATGCGAGCACTTTCGATTATTACAACATGATCAGTCTTGGGATCTGAATCCTTCAAAACTCCGTAGTTGAGATTCAGGTGATCAAAAGGAATGTAGAGAATGCGCTTGGTCATTTTGATTTGCACTTCTCAGAACAATACTTAACGTTCTCCCAATCCCGCTGCCACTTTTTGCGCCACTCAAATTCCAGTCCGCAGGATGCGCAGATTTTTGGAGCAAAACCATTCTTGGTTTTAGCGATGCGGGGCATGGGTTAAATATAGAGAGAACTAAAGCTCGCTGCTGACTGAATTAGCAGGGCCTGAGAAATTTGCCATGCTTCAGGTACTAAATCGAATCTTGGCGCTATAACTTCTTGTAGACAAAGATAAATCTTTGACTCTATTAGTACGCCCGGAGGGAATCGAACCCCCAACCGACAGGGTAGAAACCTGTTGCTCTATCCGTTGAGCTACGGGCGCATTGCTAGCGGGAATCCGCGAGCGCTCCAATTCTATCGGCGCGAAACCACTCCTGTTTTTCGCACGTTAGACTCTGAATCATGGCTGAGTTCATTTATACCCTTGCAAAAGCACGTAAAGCCCACGGTGACAAGGTCATTTTGGATGACGTAACCCTGTCATTCTTGCCTGGCGCAAAGATCGGCGTTGTTGGTCCTAACGGTGCTGGTAAGTCCACATTGCTAAAGATCATGGCTGGTGTTGAGAAGATTTCCAACGGTGACGCAATGCTTTCAGCTGGCTACACAGTCGGCATGCTTGCCCAAGAACCAAACTTAGATGACTCAAAGAATGTAATTGAAAACGTGCAAGAAGGTGTTGCTGAAACAATGGCAATGCTGGCTCGCTTCAATGAAGTGTCTGCACAAATGGCAGACCCAGATGCTGACTTCGACGCATTGATG
>JALRCB010000040.1 GCA_023257525.1 Candidatus Nanopelagicales bacterium | reverse complement strand
CCACGACTTCAGCAAGAGATTTAACGCCACTGCCTGCACGCCCACTTAGGTATTCAGATAAGTCTTCAAGTAGTTCATGAAATAGAACTACGCCTTCATCATCCCCAGCCTGTTCGGGCATGTCTGGAACTGTGATTTGTACCAATTCGATGCCAGCATCAGAAAGCTTTGCCAAGGTATCTTCGAATAACTTATTGGCGCCATCATGACTTGTAATCCAAGCCCGAACCACACCGATTCGAAGTGGCTCATCGTTATTGCATAAATCAACTAATCCAGTTTGGCCGCTTAACACTTCAAGAAGCAATGCAGCATCTTCAACACTTCTGGCTAACGGGCCTGGAACATCTTGGCTCAAACTAACTGGCACAACGCCGGCAGTAGAGACCGAACCAACTGTTGGCTTAATTCCAACAACTCCATTTAATGAAGCTGGGCAAACAATTGAACCATCGGTTTCAGTACCGACCGCAAAAGGAATAAGTCCAGCGGCAACTGCTGCGCCTGACCCAGAAGAAGAACCACCTGCACTGTGTTTGTAGTTCCAAGGGTTTGCAGTTAAGCCACCCACAGCCGACCAACCACTAGTGGATTTACTGGAACGAATGTTTGCCCACTCGGAAAGATTTGTGCTTCCCATAATGATTGCGCCGGCTGCCCGAAGCCGAGTAACAATTTCTGCATCTTCAATAACTGTGCGTCCAGCTAAGGCAAGGGATCCTGCTGTGCCAGGTAGACCAATGGCCTGAATGTTGTCCTTAATGAGAACCGGAATTCCATGGAGTTGGCCGGTTGCTTCTCTCGAGTCGCAAGACTCTGCCTGATCCATCAAGTCAGTCGAAATCGCAAGCACGGATTGAACTCCGCCATCACAATCATCAATGGTTTGAATCCGGTGCAGCAAAGTGCTGACTAGTTCAACACTTGTGAAATCACCAGCACGACGGCCTTCCACCAAGTCATAGGCAGAAGTAAATCCAATGTCAGCGGTACTTAGATCTGGATCAGTCATGCCCCCATGGTGACACATGCCCACCAGATGTTCCTGGTAAATGCCAGGGTTGCCAGAATGGACCCATGAGTCGTCACATAATTGCACCAGACTGGATCGCTAGAGATTATGCATTTCCAGCCGATGTTCAAGTAACCGAATGTGATGATTTAGGCGAGCTACCTGCGGACGTAATTGCTAGCGCAGAATTTGTAGTCCTGCCTTACGAAGGCTCCACAATTTCAATTGAAGAATCAATCGCGCGCATGACTAACGTCAAGGTGATCCAGACCTTAACCGCAGGCTTCGATAACGTGCAGCCATTCATGCCTGCTGATGTAACGCTTTGCAATGCTGCTGGAGTGCACGATGATGCAACCTCTGAACTAGCTGTATTGCTAACCCTAAGTGTGTTACGCGACATGCCAAGGTCTTACAAAGCCCAACAAGAACATCACTGGGAAACTTATTTTGCTCGATCACTTGCCGACAAAACCGTATTGCTAATCGGCTATGGAAATGTTGGCAAGGCTGCCGAAAAGCGACTTTTGGGATTTGGCTGCAAAGTGATTCCAGTTGCTCGAACTGCTCGCGATCATGTTCATGCGATTTCAGAGTTACCGAATCTAATTCCTTCTGCCGATGTTGTGATGTTGATTGTTCCGAACAATCCTGGAACTGTGAATCTGGTGGATGCCAAATTCCTGGCCAGTATGAAAGATGATTCAGTACTAGTCAACGTGGCACGAGGTGTTGTAGTTGATACCGAAGCACTTCTGGCAGAACTTAGAACTGGCCGTATCGCGGCAGCATTAGATGTCACCGAACCTGAACCACTCCCAGCCGATCACCCACTTTGGTCAATGCCAAATGTGATTATCACTTCCCACAATGGAGGAGAGGGCGACATTTTTTGGGAGCGAGCCCGAACCAGAATCCATAGCCAGTTTGATCTGTGGCTTGCGGGCAAGCCACTGGAGTGCGTGATTACACCTTAATTGGGTTAGATTTATTGCATGCCAAACATGAAGCCTCGCAGTGGACAAGTAACCGACGGACTAGAGCGATCCCCAGCTCGCGGAATGCTCCGCGCGGTAGGTATGGGTGATGCCGATTGGGTCAAGCCACAAATCGGTATCGCGTCCTCGTGGAATGAAATCACGCCTTGCAACCTTTCCCTTGAGCGCCTTGCAAAGGCTTCCAAAGAGGGCGTATTCAAAGCTGGCGGCTTTCCAATGCAGTTCGGAACCATTTCGGTCTCGGACGGAATTTCCATGGGCCATGAAGGCATGCACTTCTCACTAGTTAGTCGCGAGATCATTGCAGACTCAGTCGAAGCTGTAATGCAGGCAGAACGTCTTGATGGCATGGTCAACTTTGCAGGTTGCGATAAGTCACTACCCGGCATGTTGATGGCAGCAGCTCGTCTTGATGTGGCAAGTGTGTTTGTTTACGCCGGCTCAATTCTGCCTGGCAATGTCACGCTTTCTGATGGAAGCAACCGCGACGTCACAATCATTGATGCTTTCGAGGCGGTTGGCGCATGCGCGCGCGGACTTATGAGCGAAGAAGATGTTGATCGAATTGAACGAGCTATTTGTCCAGGTGAAGGTGCATGTGGCGGTATGTACACCGCAAACACCATGGCATCTGCGGCTGAGGCAATGGGAATGTCGTTGCCAGGATCAGCTGCACCTCCAGCCGTTGACCGCCGCCGTGATGGTTTTGCGATCGCATCCGGTGAAGCAGTGGTCAATTTGATTGCCCAAGGAATCACAACCCGCGACATCATTACAAAGCAGTCACTGGAAAATGCCATTGCAATCGTCATGGCATTTGGTGGCTCTACTAACGCAGTTCTTCACTTACTTGCAATTGCACACGAAGCAAATGTTGATTTGCACCTTGAAGACTTCCATCGAATTGGTTCCAAAGTTCCATTGCTGGCTGACGTAAAGCCATTTGGTCGCTACGTAATGAGCGATGTGGATCGTGTTGGTGGTGTGCCGGTTGTAATGCGCGCATTGCTTGATGCTGGATTGATGAATGGCGATTGCTTGACAGTAACTGGTAAAACTATGGCGGAAAACTTAGCCGATCTTGATTCTCCAGATCCTGACGGTGACATCGTCCACGCGATGAACAATCCAATGGGTGGAACTGGAGGAATCACAATTCTTAGCGGCTCTTTGTCACCAGAAGGTGCGGTCTGCAAAACCGCTGGAATTCCTGTTGACATTTTTGAAGGCCCAGCAAAGGTTTATGAACGTGAACGCGCAGCAATGGATGCATTAGAAAGCGGAGATATCCAAGCCGGCGATGTTGTCATCATCAGATACGAAGGCCCTAAGGGTGGGCCGGGCATGCGCGAAATGCTCATGATCACTGGCGCAATCAAAGGTGCTGGACTTGGTAAAGAAGTCATGCTCATCACTGACGGTCGATTTAGTGGTGGCACCACTGGACTTTGCATTGGCCACGTTGCACCGGAAGCTTTCGATGGTGGGCCGATTGCATTCGTAGAGCATGGCGACAAAGTTCGAATCAACATCAGTGAGCGCAAGCTTGACTTACTTGTTGATGAATCCGTTCTAGTTGAGCGACGCAAGAGTTTCAAGCCAGTTCCGCACAAATACGATCGTGGCGTTCTGGCAAAGTACGTGAAGCTTGTTGGCTCGGCTAGTAACGGTGCAGTCTGCGACTAGTCATGGGTTCACACGGCCACTCCCACAAGAGGGCGAGCGATCTTGACTCATCGTGGATAGATCCTGAAAAGGAAACCAGACTCCACAAAGTCTTGCTGGCAATTTTGTTGCCATTATCGTTTCTTGGAGTCTTTACGATATTTGTTTCATGGCCAGGCGGTAATCTCCAAATCGACAAAGGTATTTTTGGCTATGTCGAGCAATCTGAATTCTTTACGGTCGAAGTTCAAACCATCGAAAAGTATGACTGTATTTCTAATGGTGCTACGCAGGATGCGTCAGGAAATTTCTCCACTTCGCAATGCGCGCATATCTCAGCAAAGTTATTAACGGGACCAAATGCTGGCGAGATTGCAAAGTTTGATGTGGAACCAACAATTGTGGACTTCGGAATTCATTCCGGTGACAAGGTTTCAGTTGCATCGATCCCGATTGAAACAGGTAACGATTACATCTTTAATGACTTTGAGCGCACTAATGGAATCTACGTTTTGTTCGCAATATTCTTGATAATTTTGGTTTTAACCGCCGGTTTCGGAGGACTACGCGCCTTACTTGGACTAGTAATTACTTTTGGACTTTTGATCGTCTACTTAATCCCGTCTTTGATTCAAGGTCAGCAAGTCGTTTATGTAGTTGGTGGAGTAGTACTAGCAATCACTGCTTTAGTTTTGTATTTGGTTCATGGGTTCAGTTTGAAAACAGGGGCGGCAATCGTTGGAACTCTTTGCGGTTCGGCCATTGCCATGATCGGTGCACTTTGGTCAACCGATGCACTTCGTTTAACTGGCATAACTGGTGATGAAGATCTTGTGTTGTCTGCTGTTGCTTCCCAAGTGAAACTCTCAAATCTATTGATTGCCAGCATGGTCATTGCAGGCTTTGGTGCACTCAATGACGTAACTGTTACTCAAAGCTCGGCAGTTTGGGAACTAGCTAGCGCTAATGAGAAGCAAACTTGGCGGCAATTGTTCTTTGGTGGCATGCGGATCGGACGAGATCACATCGCATCGTCGATCTACACGATTGCCTTTGCTTACGTTGGATCGGCACTAGTTACTTTGATGCTCATAGTTGCTGCCAGTCCACCGCTAGCTCGATTGATAAATGACGAGGTCGTTGCTCAAGAACTGGCATTGATCATGGTTGGCTCAATTGCTTTGGCGCTGAGCACTCCCATAACCACGGCTTGCGCAGCTTGGTTTGCGGTAAAGATTGCAAAATCAGAAGCAGCACCGGCTACTTAAGAAACGCTGACTCGACCTGCTTCAAGACGGGCAACTGGAACTCGGAACGGCGAACAGGAAACGTAGTCCAATCCAACTTGATGGAAGAACTTGATTGATTCAGGATCTCCACCATGTTCGCCACAAACACCTAGCTTGATGTCTGGTCGCGTTGCACGACCCTTCTCAACTGCAATCTTGATTAGGGCACCAACGCCATCAACGTCAAGCGATTCAAATGGCGAAACCGTGAAGATGCCACGATCTAAGTAAGTTGCGAAGAAGGATGCTTCAACGTCATCGCGGCTAAAGCCCCAGGTTGTTTGGGTTAAGTCATTGGTGCCAAATGAGAAGAATTCTGCAGCCTCGGCAATACGTTGCGCAGTCAGCGCAGCTCTAGGTAATTCGATCATGGTGCCGATTGAGAATGGCAGCTTAATGTTCTCGTCACTTGCAATCTGGGCAAGCAAAACATCCATCTCATCTCTTATGAGGTGAAGTTCCATTACTGATCCAACTAGTGGAATCATGATTTCCACTTTTGGATTTCCACCAGCACGCATGCGCGTTATTGCGGCTTGTGCGATCGCTCGAACCTGCATTGGGAATAAGCCAGGTACAACAAGTCCGAGGCGAACACCACGAAGTCCAAGCATTGGATTGGATTCATGTAAGCGGTCTACCGCACTAAGCAAAAGTTCCTGACGAGAAACATCTTCATTGCGCTCCTTGCCAAGCGCTACTTCGACCATCAAGTCAGTGCGGTCTGGCAAGAACTCGTGAAGTGGGGGATCAAGCAGGCGCACAGTGACCGGAAGTGAATCCATCTCTTCAAAGATTTCCTCAAAGTCTTTTTGCTGCATAGGCAGAAGAGCTTCGAGCGCAGCATTGCGTTCTTCTGAGTTGTCGGCCAAGATAACGCGCTCAATCAAGACTCGACGATCGCCTAGGAACATGTGTTCAGTGCGACACAATCCAATTCCTTCAGCCCCTAGGTTTCTGGCCCATTTCGAATCTTCTGCAGTGTCAGCATTGGTCCGTACTCTGAGGCGACGAACTGAATCCGCATGCTTCAAAATTCGATCTACTGCAGTTACTAGGGCTGCGATTTCTTCGTTCTCAGTTGCGATCGCGGAAGCTAAGCCGTTTTCTAAGTAGTTCGAAACTGGCGATGGCACTACTGCCAATTCACCTAAGTAAACATGGCCCGTTGAGCCATCAATTGAAATCATGTCGCCTTCTTTGATGACAATATCTCCAATGGTTGCGGTGCGATCGGCATGTGAAACATCTACGGCGTCTGCGCCACAGACACAGGTCTTGCCCATGCCACGAGCCACAACTGCAGCATGGGAGGTCTTTCCACCACGAGCAGTCAAGATGCCAGTTGCAGCGATCATGCCTTCAAGATCATCGGGATTAGTTTCGCGACGAACTAGAACTACGCGCTCGCCTTTTTCAGCCCACTTAACTGCAGTTGCCGAATCAAATACGGCTTTACCAACAGCTGCGCCGGGAGAAGCTGCCATGCCTGATGCCACGATTTTGCTCGCTGATGTTGAATCGAACTGCGGGAACATAAGTTGCGCGAGTTGGGCACCATTGACTCGAATCAAGGCCTCATCCATTGTGATCAGGCTTTCATCAACCAATTGAGTCGCAATTCGAAACGCGGCTGCGGCAGTGCGTTTTCCAACGCGGGTTTGCAGCATCCAAAGTTTGCCTTTTTCGACGGTGAATTCAATGTCGCATAAATCTCGGTAATGAGTTTCAAGCTTTCGCATAATCTTCATAAGTTCGTTAAATGAAGTTGGATCAGTGCGATTTAATTCATCAAGGCTGAATGTGTTTCGAATTCCTGCAACAACATCTTCACCTTGCGCATTTGGCAAGTAGTCACCATATGCGCCTGGCTTACCTGACGCTGGATCGCGAGTGAAGGCAACACCGGTTCCGGAAGTTTCACCTAGGTTTCCAAAAACCATTGAGCAAATGTTGACTGCTGTTCCTAAATCATCTGCAATCCGCTCGCGACGACGATACAAACGAGCGCGTGAGGTATTCCAAGAATCGAAAACTGCGCGGGTAGCAAGGTCAAGTTGTTCGCGGGGATCTTGCGGGAAATCTCGGCCGCTGTGCTTTTGGATTATTACTTTGAAAGTTTCGACTACTTCTTTAAGTTGGTCAGCAGTTAGGTCGACTTCGGAAGCAACCCCAGCCTTTTCATTTGCTGCCTGTAAGGCATCTGCAAAGATTTCACCTTCTATGTCCAAAACAGTCTTACCGAACATTTGAATTAGGCGACGATACGAATCCCAAGCAAATCTTTCGTTGTTACTTACTTTGATAAGTCCATTTACGGAGTAGTCGTTTAGTCCAACGTTAAGAACGGTCTCCATCATGCCTGGCATAGAAAACTTTGCGCCAGATCGAACGCTAACCAACAATGGGTCGTCTACGTCACCGAGTCGTTTGCCAAGCGCATCCTCAAGTCGGCGAAGTGCCATGGTTACTTCCACGCGCAAGGCAGCTGGTTCAACGCCAGCGACTAAGTATTCGCGACAAGCTTCAGTAGAAATAGTGAAGCCCGGAGGCACTGGTAGGCCAAGCTTGGTCATTTCGGCAAGGTTGGCACCCTTGCCACCGAGTAGGTCCTTTTGGTCTTTGTCGCCTTCGGAAAAATCGTAAACGTACTTAGTCATTGCAAGTGCCTTCCGACCAACGATTTCCAGCCCAAGAACTGGGAATCTCCTGATTCAAAGGTATTGCCCACATTGCATCAGCGCCCGACGGGGATGCCCGATTTGGGCTGAAATGGCATCTCAATATGTGGACAGCCGTCTCACCGGATGTGACGGGAGTGACTTACTCGCGTTATGGTTGGGGAACTATCAACACCTTCATCGGTGGTGGTGATGGCCATGAGCGCGCTGGCCGCCGAAGCCCTGACTGACCATTCATTGTCGGTGATGGCATCACACAGAGTGGGCAAGGCTTGGTTACGGATAGCCACCTCCTTAGC